>DUNL01000257.1 GCA_012839385.1 Clostridiaceae bacterium | reverse complement strand
CATTTGTCGCTGCTGTGATCGGTGGTTTCTCCGTCACATATATCATTCTTATTTGTGCTCTCTTCGGCGCTTTGAGATTCTTGTGGCGAAATAGAGAGGGGAGAAAGCTGTAAAATAATGCTATTAGTACAATTATTTCTCAGTTTTGTAAAAATCGGTCTCTTAAGTTTCGGTGGTGGCTATGCCGCTCTGCCCCTGATTCAGGAAGAAATAGTCAATAATCATCATTGGCTGACCTCCACAGAATATACCGATGTCCTTACAATATCCCAGATGACGCCCGGCCCAATCGCGATTAACGCGGCCAGTTTCGTAGGAACAAAACTGGCCGGTGTTCCGGGTTCAATAATAGCCACTCTCGGCTGCGTGGCGCCGTCTGTTATTATCGTCTCTTTTCTGGCCTGGTTTTATTTTAGATATAGAAAGCAGGGATTAATTCAAGGTATATTAGGCGGACTGCGACCCGCGGTTGTGGCGCTAATTGCCAGCTCCGGTTATTCCATCATTTTGCTGGCGCTCTGGGGACAGAATGGTTGGGTTTTGCAAACAGGCCTTGACCTCTTAGCGCTATTAATTTTGGTAGTAGCCTTTATGCTCCTACGCGCCAAATTGATCAAACCCATCTCGGCGATTGTACTTTCAGGACTTGCCGGGGTTGCCGCTCATCTGCTACAAGGCTAATATTAGATCTACTAATTCCCCCGACTCAGACAAGAATAGCGCTCCGGGATTATGACTAATTTTTAGGCCAAATTAATATTTACATATTATCTGTAAGGGACACGCCAAATGATAAGGAACATATTCATCGGCGCTGATGAGCAAATTCCCCATCAATGAGCCAGATCCACTATTTCCAGTTGACTATCTCTAAGCTTCAGCTGCCTGAATTCAATAAATTCATTCATGCGTTCCCATAGCCTGTCCTTCTCTTGCGGCTGAATATCTTCCCAGAGTGATACTGAGAAATCCAAGGTGTCATTAAGAATAACTAGGCGACAGTTGCCAATTATGCGTCCCCCTTTGATAACAGCACACGGATTAGCTATATATTTCCAGACCAATTTATGTAAGGATTTGTCCTCCAAAATCACTGACCTGTCACGCATACCTAAATAAGGGTCATGTGGGCCTAGTATTAACAAACGCTCTTCATCTATTTCAGGAGATAGTAGACTTTCCATGTCTTTTTCTAAAATATAATGCGGTTTTCCCTTAATTTCAACCATTGTCATCTCATCAAGGACGGTTTTCCAGATTCTTTTAGCTTGTTTAGCTGAGGATCCTAACCAAGCGGCAAAATTTTTAACCGTGGTAGGACCATAACAGTGTAAGAACTTACGTACCAATTCCTTCTCCGCTTCAGGATACCGGGCCGGCTCATATCCCAGCCAGTTCTCTAAGGAGGTAAAAGTTGGACTGTTATCTATGCGCTCGCCAAAAACAATAAGCGACATAAAGGAGCAGACTCTCAACAAGAAAGACACAGCAGCCTCACCTGCAGTTTGCCTGCCCGCGCTTTCATATGAAGAGGGTTCAAGCCAAAGCTTTTTTTTAGCCTGCGGTAATTCTTGAAAGACGAGATCCGCTATTGTCCGGTCTAAGATTTTTTTGCTCCGGATAGTATGTTCCTCGAGATAATCCATAACCTTGACTACTCGCGACAAAAGGTCATCACAAGACATATCTAGTTGTTTCAGTGTTGATGTAATACCCCTGGTATATATCCACGGCTCTTTATCTGACTTCGCTATCAGGGAAGTAAGGAAAACAGAACTTTCCGCTGTCGGAAAAACAACAGGAGTGCCACGAATACTCCAGGCCTGTAATAACACCTTATCTTTTAACAAGGCCTCATCCAACATCTCCTGTGTACAACCTTCCACTCGGTTAAACATGGATATTTCCCAGGAACCCGGAGGTGTATTTTGGAACCCGCAAACTGAAGCCGCCTCAAGCAAATTTGTGGCAGGTATTTTCTTGTCCAGGTAATGAGCGCGTAGTCGGTAATCGCGGATTAATTTATTTGTTATTTTCATGTCTTCTCAAAATCGTAGATGTGAACGATGTCCCATTAATCGTACAGAGCATATTATATACTAAAGTAGCGTCAATATAAATATAATTTAGAAAATTACAATCAATATTTAAACTTACCTGTTTTATGCAGCTGTTTTTAATTGAAAATACAATTGTTAAATTATTTTTAAATAAATGCCACTAAATTTCACCAATGTTTTTACCTTTATAGGTCTTATAAACTTTGTTTCTGTTAATCCGGAAAGATTGATTTACGTAATAAACTAAATATACGAGATAAAAAGTGACGGGGCAAAAATTTGTGTCGTTCCAGATAGCTGAAAATAGGAACGAGAACGGTAGCGACCAGACCACCGGACAAACCGTTATTGTAGAGATTGACGCCGGCGTGCAAGATTCCTACGTAAGGCACGACTATCATATGTACCATTCCTGTTAGAAGGCCGGGTAAAATACCGAATCTGCCTGCCATAGGTGCCAGATTTGTACCTAATAGGCCGGATATGACGGCAAAAGTAGAGGCATAATTATTGCCGGATAGCAAATTAAGTAAAAGTACGCCCAGGAGAATGGGCATGATATTAAGTGGATGCTTACCGTAGGCAGCGAAACCAACCACACTCAAGATGGCTCCTATGATCGGCCCGTTTAGATTGCCTCCAACAATTAAAGCGTAGGTCACAGCTATCAGTCCCGTTAAACCCATATTGATCAAAGTCAGACTTATTCCGTAGTCATCGGGGAAATCCATCACCAGTCTACCCGATCTACTCAATAAATGTTTGTAACGTGTTAAAAGGTTATATTTAGGCTTAAAACGTTGAAGCTTATACTTGTCATCTACAACAATCAACCTAAAATTGTCGAGAATAATACCGGCCAGAAAAAGCAATATAAGGAGGATTAGTAACCAGATCAGCAGAAAAATTGAGTCCATCACATAAGTTATATCTTGTCGTAAGAAACTGTAACCTATCAAACGCATGATTATAACTACAAACACACTGTATAGACCTGCGGCAAAGCCAAGATTGTATAGGGTGTGTCCCTGATGAAGACCGGCAACTAAATTACTCAGAGGTGGCAACAGAAAGCCACTCAACAAACCTAATAGATAGGCATAAAGAATTCCCTGCCCAAGTGGCAAGCCGATATGAAAGGCAACTGTTGATATCAAAGGTCCGAGGCAAGTGCCAAACAAAGCTAATAGCGCGTAGTCTTTAAACCTCTTTTTAGTTATAACACTATACAGAAAAACACCCGCCGAGATAGGAACGGCGCTGAAAAGATTTTTACCAAACAAGGAAAAACCGGAGAGCATAAAAAAGGCAGCTAGCGTCGCTCCACTCAGACGAACCTGTGACAACTTCAGGATCAGATAATAGAACAAAGTCATGATACCGGCATTGATCATGGCGGTTCCGGGAGAGGCCAACTCCATATAGTCTGTCGTTAAAGCTGAGCTGGAATAGATAATTCTTCGCATGCCGTAAAGGAATCCGCTCGGACTTTCAACAATAATCCCGGTAGCTAGAATGAATAATGAGTATAAGAGTAAGATCCGGCTGATGATAATTTCATTGAAAAGCTTATTCGGAACGCAAGTCGCTTGATCAGCAACCGGATGACAAGCCTTCAGCCCCAATTATATCCTGCCTCCTTATCTACCTGACAAAGCTCAATTCTGACCACCTTCCCGCAGTAGGTCTATTATAATTTTGTCGCCGTTTCCGCTTCGGGTCCCAATGCTTGTTCTAACACCTGATCCATATGATTGACCAGAATAATCTTCATTTTTTTCTTAACTGTGTCAGGAATTTCTTCCAAATCACGTCTATTCTCCTCCGGAATCAGAATTGTCTTGATGCCGGCACGATTAGCAGCCACAGCCTTTTCTTTCAGACCGCCAATAGGAAGAATTCTACCACGTAAGGTAATTTCTCCCGTCATCGCTATATCATATTTAACCGGACGCTTGGTAAGCGCTGAGGCCAGTGAAGTCGCCATTGTTATTCCTGCCGAAGGCCCATCTTTGGGAATGGCGCCGGCGGGAATATGAATGTGGATATCTGATTTCCGGATTTCTTCCCCGTCCAGCCCCAGTTCTTCACTACGGCTCCGAATATAAGTTAAGGCCGCCTGAGCGGATTCTTTCATAATATCTCCCAACTGACCGGTTAGTTGCAATTTGCCTTCTCCCGGCATAACATTGACCTCAATCGTCAGAGTATCGCCACCCGAATAAGTCCAGGCTAAGCCAGTAGTTATACCAATACTATCCTTTCTGTCAACTACATCATAGGTATAACGTCTAGTGCCAATCATATCTTCCAGCATAGAAGGTAATAGACGGATGGACTTTACCCCCGTTTCGGCAATTTTAATAGCAACGCGCCGACAAAGATGGGCAAGCTCACGTTCCAGTTGTCTCACTCCCGCCTCTCTGGTATACCAACTGATCGTTTTAGCTATCGCTCCCCGGGTCATATGAAACTGATCTTTACTAAGCCCATGTAACTTAAGTTGCTTGGGTAGAATATGGCGACGCGCGATTTCAATTTTTTCCTCTTCGGTATAACCTGAGACTTCAATAACTTCCATACGGTCCAGCAAAGGTTCAGGAATCATATCTCCATTATTGGCGGTTGTTATGAACAACACCTGCGAGAGATCATAGGGAAACTCTACATAATGATCGCGGAAACTGTTATTTTGCTCCGGATCCAGTACTTCTAACAATGCTGAGGACGGGTCGCCTCTGAAATCCTGGCCTAGTTTATCAATTTCGTCCAAAAGGAAAAGTGGATTATCAGTATCGGCCTGGCGAATGCCTTGGATTACACGCCCCGGCATAGCGCCGACATAAGTACGGCGATGGCCTCTAATCTCAGCTTCATCTCTGATCCCACCCAGGGACATCCGCACATAGCGGCGTCCTAAAGTTTCTGCTATAGCTTTGGCAATTGAAGTTTTACCTGTTCCCGGTGGTCCTACAAAGCACAGGATTGGACTTCTGACCTCAGACTGCTCTTGCTTATCTAATTGCAGTTTACGTACAGCCAGATATTCCATAATACGCTCTTTTAGTTTTTTCATACCATAGTGATCCCGGTCCAGTACGCGTCTTGCCTTTTTGAGATCCAGATGCTCTTCGTCCGTACGGCCAAAGGGTAACTCCAACAAAAGTTCTATCCAATTACGTTGTACCGTAGCTTCCGGAAAGTTGGGCGGAATCCTGCCGAAACGACTAATCTCCTTCTTCATCTTCTCCTTGTAATCTTCGGGCATCAGACTTTCTTCCAGTTTTTGCATCATTTCTTCATGATCGCTAATCTGTTCACTTTCATCATCGCCGTCCAGTTCACTTTGGATAGTACGAATCTGTTCGCGGAGAAAATAATCTCTTTGGCTCTTATTGATCTTAGTTTTAACTTTTTCCTCCAGCTGTTTTTCAATCTTGCCTAATTCAATCTCTCTTTGGAGATAATTAAGTACCATCTCTACTCTTGCTTCCAGATGGATGTTTTCTAAAATGGCCTGTTGTTCTTCACTTTTCAGGGGTAAAAGCTGACTGATATGATTGATCAAAACTACCGGGTCAGAAAATTCTTCGATCATTACTTGCGGATCAGCAGTAATTTTACCGGACATTTCAGCATAAGTAGCAAAGAGCTTTATCATACTCCTACTTGCGCCCAGCCTCCATATCTCATCTAGTTCCGGAGCGGCTTTATCTTTTAGCTTTTTCACAACAACGCTGAAATATGGTTCTGTTTTGGCGTAACTGATGATTTGAACACACTCAATACCTTCAACCAGAATCTTAAACATGCTGTCAGGTAATTCCAAGATTTGACGAACGCGACCTCTAGTACCAATATTATAGATGTCCTCCGAGGTGGGATCATCTTCCATCATATCTTTTTGTAATACTAAGACTAACTCCTGACCTGCTTTCATAGCTTCCCGTAAGGCTTCAATAGAAGCTGGTCTACCTATGTCCAAAGAAAGGGAAACTCCTGGATAGACAACAGTTCCTCGCAAAGGAATCAAGGGTATAGCTACATTCTTGGTTTTAGAACGCTTTTTCACGGCATGAGACGCCTTGTTTTCAGACTGTTCCGAGTCATGATCGTTCAAATCCGATGAATCAGGTCTCGAAATATTTTCATTTTCTTTTAATCGATTATTTTCTTTCATTCCTGCTCCTAGCTACTGCTTCAAGCTTTTTAGAAATGTTATAGTATTCGCTTCTGAAAGCACATTATACCACTAAGCGAAGAAGCGAAAAGAGGAGACCATACCGGTCTCCTCTTTCTATATTCCTGTAACTTCCGAGACGCCCAACAGTAAACCGCGGACTACGGAAATCTATTTTATTAACTATCCTTAGTCCAGAATCTTGGATACTGTACCGGAGCCTACTGTACGACCACCTTCACGGATCGCGAACTGCAGACCCGGTTCAATAGCAATTGGTGTAATCAGCTCAACAATTATAGTTACGTGATCACCGGGCATACACATGTCAACATCATCAGGAAGTTTGGCAACGCCGGTAACGTCCGTCGTGCGGAAATAAAACTGAGGACGATAGCCATCGAAGAAAGGCTTGTGACGTCCACCCTCCTCCTTGGTCAAGACATAAACCTGACCCTCAAATTTGTAATGAGGATGGATGGTACCCGGTTTAGCTACTACTTGGCCGCGTTCAATCTCCGACCTCTGAACTCCACGCAAGAGCAGACCGATATTGTCCCCGGCTTCTGCCTGATCCAGAATCTTCCTAAACATTTCAACACCTGTAACGACAGTGTTACGAGGTTTTTCATTGAGTCCGACAATTTCAACGGAGTCACCGATTCTAACCATACCGCGCTCAACACGACCTGTAGCGACAGTACCGCGGCCGGTAATAGTAAATACGTCCTCGACCGGCATAGCAAATGGCAGATCGGTCGGGCGTGCAGGTGTCGGGATAAATTCGTCAACCGCGGCCATCAACTCACGGATAGGAGCGTAGACCGGATCCTCGACATCTTCCGCTGTACTTTCAAGTGACTGTAGCGCCGAACCACGAATTATTGGTGTATCGTCACCGGGGAATTCGTACTCGTTAAGCAGATCACGAATTTCCATTTCTACCAGCTCAAGAAGCTCTTCATCGTCAACTTGGTCGCATTTGTTCATAAACACAACGATCGCGGGGACACCAACCTGACGCGCCAAGAGGATATGCTCTCTGGTCTGAGGCATGGGGCCATCTGCTGCAGATACTACTAGAATCGCACCATCCATCTGAGCAGCACCAGTGATCATATTCTTAATATAGTCAGCGTGACCAGGACAGTCGACGTGGGCATAGTGGCGGTTTACGGTCTCATACTCAACATGTGTGGATGTGATCGTAATTCCACGCGCTCTCTCTTCCGGCGCCTTGTCAATACTTGCATAGTCTGTAAAATCCGCTCCACCCTCCATGGCTAGCACCTTTGTGATGGCAGCAGTCAGGGTTGTTTTACCATGGTCAACGTGACCAATTGTTCCAACGTTAACATGGGGTTTAGTTCTCTCAAATCTTTCCTTACCCATTACTATTAAATCCTCCTAAATGGTTTAAGTTTTATTATAAGCGCGTCACTATTCATTCTACACGAATATTCTTATTTAGCAACGCTTTTACCATCCTTCGCTATCGTTTACGAAGGACTATATATTTCCTTTAGCTAATTGTTCACGCATTGAGCCGGGAACTTCCTCGAAATGGCTAATTTGCATTACGAAAACACCGCGCCCTTGCGTACGCGAACGCAATGAAGTGGCATAACCGAACATCTCCGATAAGGGCACAAAGGAAGAGATACGCTGAGCATTAGTCAGCGCCACCATCCCCGTAATTTGACCACGCCTTGCGTTGATGTCGCCCATTACATCTCCCAAATACTCATCGGGCACTGTAATATCTACTTTCATTACAGGTTCCAGTACAATCGGGTCTGCCTTGAGACAAGCATCCTTAAAGGCCATTGATCCCGCTATTTTAAAAGCCATCTCTGATGAGTCGACCTCATGATATGAGCCGTCAATCAAGGTAACCTTGACATCCACAACCGGATAAGCGGCAACAACTCCGCTATTCATGGCGTCCTGGATACCGGCGTCTACAGCCGAGATAAATTCGCGAGGTATAACACCGCCCACAATCTTGTTAACAAACTCATAGCCTGCTCCCGATTCATTGGGCTCTACCTCAATGACGCAATGACCGTACTGACCATGGCCCCCCGTCTGACGAATGAAACGCCCTTCTCCTTTAGCCCCCCGTGTAATCGACTCACGGTAGGCAACCTGTGGTTTTCCCACATTGGCCTCAACTCTGAATTCACGGAAGAGCCGGTCTACAATGATATCCAGATGAAGTTCCCCCATCCCTGAGATCAATGTCTGGCCTGTTTCCGCTTCTGTATGAGTTCTAAAGGTAGGGTCTTCTTCAGACAATTTAGCTAAAGCCGTGATAAGTTTGTCTTGGCTGGCCTTGGATCTTGGTTCAATGGCTACCGAGATTACAGGTTCCGGGAAATCCATAGATTCCAAGATGATCGGCTCCTGTTCAAAGCAAAGAGTATCACCTGTGGAAGTATCACGTAAACCTACTGCCGCGGCAATATCTCCCGCATAGACTTCATCGAGCTCAGATCTGTGATTGGCATGCATCTGCAAAATACGACCGATGCGCTCCCGCTTGCCTTTACTGGCATTTAAGACATATGACCCAGCCTTTAACGATCCGCTGTATACGCGGAAGAATGCTAACTTACCAACATAGGGATCTGTCATAATCTTAAAGGCCAAGGCTGAAAACGGGGCCTTATCGTCGGCCGGTCTAGTCTCCACTTCACCGGTTTTGGGATGAGTTCCCTCTACCTCAGCAATATCCAGTGGCGAAGGCATATAGTCGATAACCGCGTCCAGAACAAGCTGTACACCTTTGTTCTTGTATGAAGAACCACAAGTAACAGGAGTAATCGCGGTCGCTATGGTGGCCTTGCGCAGAGCCGCTTTTAGTTCAGGCACTGTAATCTCTTCATCAGAGAGATATTTGTCGGCCAGAACATCATCAGTCTCCGCAATCGCTTCGACCATCTGAGCGCGCCATTTCTGTGCTTCCTCCAGATACTCGGCAGGAATGTCCGCCTCTGTGACTGTAACTCCGAGATCCTCATCGGCGTACATCTCAGCTTTCATATTCATCAGATTAATGATACCGGAGAAATCGTCTTCGATACCAATGGGCAACTGGATCGGAACCGCGTTCGTACCCAGCCTTTCTTTCATCATGGCAACTACGCGCAGGAAATCAGCGCCGACCATATCCATCTTATTGATATAGGCCATACGAGGTACCCGGTAGTTGTCAGCTTGACGCCAAACTGTCTCTGTTTGGGGTTCAACGCCGCCTTTGGCGCAGAGCACTGTTATAGCACCGTCAAGTACGCGCAGTGAGCGCTCTACCTCGACAGTGAAGTCAACATGGCCCGGGGTGTCGATAATATTTACACGACATCCCTTCCACTCAGCAGTCGTGGCAGCGGATGTAATCGTGATGCCTCGCTCTTGCTCCTGTTCCATCCAGTCCATCGTGGCAGCTCCCTCATGGGTTTCACCTAAGCGATGGATACGCCCTGTATAGTACAAGATTCGCTCAGTAGTGGTCGTCTTGCCAGCGTCTATATGCGCCATGATGCCTATATTACGGGTATTCTCTAAAGAGAATTCTCTTGGCATTGCGTGTTAACTCCTTCTAACAAAATAAAAATTATATTCTATCCTTTTTCCCTACATAAATCTGCTAGCGCTGAAATGGATAAATATCCCTCACCAGATTCAATAAGGACTTTTAGGACAATACTGTTACCATCTGTAATGCGCAAAAGCACGATTGGCTTCTGCCATACGGTGCATCTCTTCTTTACGTCTAAAGGCCGCTCCGCTCTGATTGGACGCATCAAGTAGTTCCGCCGCAAGACGATCCTTCATAGTACGTTCACTACGCGCGCGAGCAGCATTTACTATCCAACGCAAAGCTAATGTTTGACGTCGTTCCGGGCGAACTTCAATTGGTACTTGGTAATTTGAGCCGCCAACACGACGAGCCTTAACTTCCAGCAGGGGCATTACATTTTCCAGTGCTTTGTTGAAAACATCAATCGCTTCCTGACCGGACTTTTCCGCGACCTGGTCAAAAGCTCCATAGACAATGCGTTGAGCCAGGGCCTTCTTGCCATCTAACATGACATTATTTACCAGCTTGCTGACACGAATGTCATGATATACGGGATCCGGAAGCACCTCTCTCTTAGGTACGAAACCTTTTCTTGGCACTTGTCTTCCCTCCTTTCATGATTATGCGGGTCTTTCACCCGAAATCACAGGTACTCACGATATGGACCGTGTTGTGCCAGATCACACTTGTATTAAGCAAGGAGTGTACTGAACACATAAGTCCAACCGATTATAGACTGCTTACCTGGTTTTGGCAGTCTTCGGTTTTTTGGTACCGTATTTGGAACGGCCTTGCATACGAGAAGTAACTCCAGCCGTATCAAGTGTGCCGCGCACAATATGATAACGTACGCCCGGCAAATCCTTAACGCGGCCTCCACGAATCAAAACTACGCTATGCTCTTGCAAATTGTGTCCAATACCTGGAATATAAGCATAAACTTCATATTGATTCGTCAAGCGAACTCTCGCAACTTTACGCAATGCTGAGTTCGGTTTTTTGGGCGTAGTGGTTTTTACTACCGTACACACACCCCGCTTCTGCGGTGATGGATACTTGCTCGCACGCTTTTTAAGCGTATTCAGCCCATATTGCAGGGCAGGCGAACCGGACTTGAATGTCCTGCTTTGGCGTCCCTTTTTCACCAATTGGTTGAACGTAGGCATTCCTGTACCTCCTTTCATAACAGAATTTTACGCACTCAAAAACCTGCCTCAGGCAGGCGGACGGAGAATCAGTATATCATCTGCTGCTTTGCTTGTAAACAATCTGTAACGATATTATGGTTAAAAAATTGTAATATGGCATCGCTTATTCCATGGTTTGAATGATAATTTATTCTGCTAAACTATTGTATAAGGAATATTATCTATATTACTTCAAGGATGTATCCCT
>DUNL01000090.1 GCA_012839385.1 Clostridiaceae bacterium | reverse complement strand
TTGTCATATCCTTTTTATCGGAAATCCAGACAAAGCCGCCGTTTGTTACATTTATGTTGCCATCAAAACTCATTTTGGCTGTGGTATATTCGTCAACCGGCAATCGTTCCTCAGACTGAAACGCAGTTAAATCCTCTGCGTCAGTCCTGGCAACAGAGGAAAAGTCCATGTCTGCAAGAATGGCGTTGATATAATCGCCATCACCGCGGCTGCCGATATAGAGTTTATCCACCGGGAAGGCTGTTGGCAGTACAGGGTTATCAACGCTGTCCCGTTCAACGCCGTCTATAACAAGCGCACATTCGCTTTCAGCCCATCTTGCCGTGATCAGGTGCAAGCCAACAGAAGGCTTATCAGCCCTTAACACAATACTTTCTGCCCCGCTTGCTAGAATACCAAACTGCATTTTATCCTCTGCCGGGTTATAGCAAAGGTAATACCCGTTCTCTGCATCCTTCCAGACAGACCATATTCTGCGCCACTGTGAAGCACTCGACTTCCAGAACTCCGGCACATGGACCAACGCCCTGACTGTTCCTTCCTTCGTTGACAATACGCTCGCCGGAATGTGCAGGTTTTCCGCTGCCCTTGTGCCATCAGTGAAGGTTGTTGCATAGGCTTTCTTCTCTGCCATCGGCTGATAGACAAGGAACTCCAGGCTATCAGATGCCGCAACAGAAGAAAAACATGGCTGCCATCTGGAAACACCATTGCCAGGGCCAGACATTGTTGCCGTCTTTGTTTCCCCCGGCTCCACCGTAACGCTCCCGGGCACATTCTGCTTGACCACAACAGGCTTACTGCCTATGTTCTTTATCTTCACAGAGAAGGTATAACTTTGCCCACTTATGCTTGTGCCGAGTGTTGTCAGAATATACTTCGTTGGATGAGTCCCGCCAGAGGTTTTTATTTTTGTTGCCTTGTCCGTATTCCATTCAGGCACAACCTGATCTTGGGCAAGCGTTACCGTTGCCCCGCTGTAGGCAGTCCAGCCAGCAAACTTCTGCTTGTCGGCAGTGATTAAGTTCTCTGTCCCTTCCTCGACTAGCAACCCCCTACCAAGCGGACCCAATGCCTGTATCTCTACCCAGTGATTAGCCTGATTTACACTGCTTCCGTTCAGCCAATCCCTGATATACCGTACCTTTTTCACATCAAAGGTTATCCGGTGGCCACCGGCACTTTCTTTGTACGTACCCTTGATGGAACTGTCAAAGACACTTTCCCAGGCAAAGCCGTCCTCTGATACCTCTGTGCGGGTATTGTTGTATGTGCGCTCATCAGAGTAGTAATGCCACACAACAATTTCAGAAATCTTTTTAACCTCACCCAGGTCAACCTGAACATACTTCGGCGAGTTATCACCGGCGACATCTAGGTGCGTATCAGACAACGAAAGGATGCAGCCGTCAGTCACCATGCCCAGGGCGCCCTTGTTTACAGTGCCGTTGGTTGTCACCGTTTTCCCAAGCGCGAGGTTATCAGAAACAAATCTAGGCTTATCATTATCAACGGTTGACCCATCCTGCTGATATGCCTTACTCGATCGGGTAAAGGTAGCTTTCGGGGTTGCCTTTACCCTGATCTCACCCGGTTTCGTTGTCGTGTCGCAGTTGATCCTCTCGCTTCCCTGCTCCTCGAAGTGCGACTGTTCCGCCCATCTTGTAACAAGGTGCGGGGTATCGCTGTACAGCTTGCCCCCTGCCCCAATAATCAACCTGCTTGTGGTAGTGTCCGGGTAAAAAGGATAAAGACCATTGCAGGGATTATCAGGGTCAAACGGCTCTGTAAACCTCTCTATTCGCCCCAGGCATGGCTTGACGGTTCCCTTC
>DUNL01000111.1 GCA_012839385.1 Clostridiaceae bacterium | reverse complement strand
CAATACGGTAGTCATTGGTGGCACTAGTTAAAAGTACAATTAGGCGGAACGGCAAGGTTGGGGTTTATTAATACAATCGGAGCATTGTTTTTAGCCGCTAAAACGCTGGCGGAAAGTGCATCGGGAAAGTCCATGGCTGATGCTATGTATATGTTTTCAGGGTTAGGGAAGAACTTTTTGTAAACTTCTGTAGATGTTTCAAACCTATCTCTGCCGGCTAACCTTGTTATGGATGATTCAGGCAAAATGGTTTTGATATCGAATTCAACTGATTCGGAAATTACTCCAGTACCGCCTACAATAAAGACTTCTGAGGACTGTTGCTTTGATAGATAGCTTTCTACCCCATCAGGGAGCTTATCTTTAGGTGTTAAGATAATGGGATAGCCTTTAGATGCAGCTACGCTTGCAATACTTAAAGCGTCAGGAAAGTTTTCGCCGGTAGCTAGAAAAATAGGGGTGCCTTTAAGTGTGTTTGTTTCTTTGGCAATTGATAAAGATGTCTCATATCTGTTTCGTTCACCAATGCGCTTTACTTTGTGGCCCATTGAAATAGACTTTAACTCAAAAGATTCGCTAACTGCTCCCGGACCGCCTGCTATCCAGATTGTGCCGGTGCCGTTGGGCATGTGTCTGCTGATATAGTCAAAAGCGTCTTGCGATTCAAATAGCGTCTTGTCGACAAGCAAGATGGGTGCGTTTAATTGATGTGCAAGGACACTTACTGAAAGGGCATCTGCGAAATCAGTGCCGGTAGCGATTACTATGTTGTCTGTCTGGCCGCTGTTGTAGTTTTCAGCAACTGCTTGTGATGTCTGGTATCTTGTTTGGCCGGCCAGCCTTGTATAGGGTTCTGAGTCTGAGGCTGATGTAATTTGAGGCAGTAAGGCTAACAAAAGCGTTAACACTAAAAATACCGGGAAACAGCTTCTTGTTTTTTTGATTTTAAAAACTCCTTTCTTTTTTATTTACTCCAACTCTGAAATGATACAAGAGAGTCTCCAGGATTAGAGGCAATCCATACCTTTTTTGTAGCAGTTTCAAATCTTTCACTGATTCGTACATCAGTGTGGGTTTTGCTTTCAGCAGCTTTTATAACTTGATTGGTTATGCTTTCACCTAATACCGGTAAAATAGTAGCTCTTAGTTCTTGAATCTGCTTTTTGTAAAGCTCTGCATCGTACTGCCTGGTTTGACGGTTCATGCAGATCATGATTATTGAAAGTTCTGCGTATCTTTTGTTGCCTGGTACGGCTGAGCCTTCAACTTCATAAAAAATACCTGGATTTGAAACTGTATAAGTAGTAGGCCTTGATGGTGTTGGTTCGGGTGGTGGTGGTGGTGTTGGTGTTGGTGTTGGTGTTGGTGTTGGCTCTGGCTTTGGTGCTGGCTTTGATGTCGACGGTTTAGTTTGTGTGCTGCTTTTAGCAGGAGTTTTTAACTCTACCTTAATTGGTTCGCTTTCGGTTGTGTTTTTCGGTTCTTCTGCAGCAGGTTTTTCTTTTTCCGGTTCTATTGGTTCTTCTGGCTGCAGTTCTATGCTTTCCTCTGCTTCTTTTGCTTTATTATCCTGTAGTGCAATGTTTTTATCGGGCTTTTGAATATCGTTTGTAAGTTTACTTTCAGCCTGGGTGCTGTAGTTTAAAATAACAATAAATAAACCAATAAGTGCTACAGATGCCAGTATAGCAAATAACGTCTTTTTTCTTTTGTTTGGCATTTCTGTTCATCATCCTTTCGTTTTTTTTTAAATTTGATTTTTAATCAACTATAAAATACTTACAAGCAAGCGGCTCTATATTATATCCAGCTGCTTTTTAACCGTTTGTATGCTGCCAAAAAACGTAGCTAAACAGTTAAGTATTGTTGCTGGATTTTAGTTTTGGTTGTAATTATCTATTATACCAGGTCTTGTATATACATTACAAATTAAGGGGTTATAAAAAAATAAAAAACCCCTGTTCTGTTTATAGAACAGGGGTTAAATTACAATTACGCTCTACGAAGTGGACGGACAATTACACCACGGATTTGCTGT
>DUNL01000181.1 GCA_012839385.1 Clostridiaceae bacterium | reverse complement strand
TATCTAAAGTCCCGTTCGACTTGCATGTGTTAAGCACGCCGCCAGCGTTCATCCTGAGCCAGGATCAAACTCTCAGATCTTTTATCTAAGAGCTCTTACTAGCTCTTTATTTCTTACAATTTGTGTTCCTTCTGATCATTCCTATTTTAGGAATTGTCAGGGCTCCTTTGTTGTCTCACTGTTCAATTTTCAAGGTCCGTTCGCCCTTCCAGCGGAAGGCGCCTGATAAGAATACCATCGACTGTATAGCTTGTCAAATCAATTTTTAACTACTCTCAAAAAACGTAAGGATGATTACCGCCCCACCGCAAACAGCGCAGAAAACAATAAGGCGGCGCGCTTCAACATCATTTAATGTATCAGGGCACCGCCTTGTCTTTTGTTTTGCTGAAGCAATTGCCAGCGACAATCAGCCTCAGGTTATTTTATGTCTGTTTATTAATGGCAAGTCAAAACAAACAATGATCCTTTAGTCGTCGAATCTACCAAATTGAGCGTCATTATTACCGCTGTCCGTCATCCACATTTCGAGCATATTGATGGGATCATTGAAGTCAGCAATCCAGCCGTGGCGAGCAACGTCATAGTTACCTGCTCTACGTTCGGCCATTGTCGTATCCCAGTCCATCTGAGCGATCTCCATGGTGATACCAAATTGAGCGAAGTCGCTCTGCATGCACTCGGCGATAGCTGAATGCGCGTCACTCTTGTTGGTAATATATTTGATATGGAGAGGAGTCGCGTCTGACAATTTATCGCCATCAAATTCATAGCCGGCGCTAATGAACAGTTCTTTCGCTTTCTCCAGATCAGGTTCCTCCGGGAAATAACCGCTTATCTCCGGGAAAGGATACTGGTAATCCTCATCACTCTGTTTAAAGGGATCTGTTCCCTGACCGTCAAACATACCGGCCGGTATAAACGAGGTAGCGATCTTCTGTCCTGTTTGGGCTACAGTATCGACGATGTATTCACGATCGATCATATAGCTCAGAGCGTGACGCATATCTCTAGCTTCCTGCACGGTCTTGCCGGCAAACAGGTCTGACTTAACGTTAAAGATAACAAAGTAAGTACCTAGCTGATCAACAACCTTAAACTCTGGGTCTTGAGTCTCAAGCAAGGTCTTGACCTCATCGGTGGGTACAGAGTCAATGAAATCCAGACTGCCATCACGATATGCATTGTATATTACCGCCGAATCATCAGACAGCATGAACTCCAGTCGCTCAATTTTAACTTCATCAGCTCGATGGTAATTGGGATTCTTCTGGTAGACCATGCTTTCCTTATGCTTCCACTCAACGAGATTATAAGCACCATTGCTGACAAATCCGGCTTCCAGAGCCCAAGCGCCTGGATTTTCTATTTTGCCGTCTTTCATATAGCCTTCAGCATTTTCGACTTCCTCCATGGGAACGGGGAAGAAAGTGGGGAAAGCGCAGAGATCATAGAAATAGGGACAGGGGGCCTCCAGCTCTACCGTAAATGTCTTTCCGTCTTCTGAAGCCTTGGCGGCCAGATCATTAGGATAACCCTTGACGATCTCATATAGATATCCATAGTCCGCTGCTGTTTCTTCAGCCGCGGCGCGTTTCCAGGATGCTTCAAAGTCTTTAGCATCCAACGGCTTACCATCTGACCATTTCAGACCATCTCTGATGGTGAAAGTATAAGTAAGATTGTCTTCAGAAACTTCAACCTTCTCGGCCAGATCAGGCACCTTCTCACCTTCAGGATTGTGTGTCATCAGGCCACTGAAAGAGTTAACGCACAGGACTCCTCCGTCCATAGTGGTGTTCAAAGCAGGATCCAGCTTGTCCGGCTCACTGGCCAGGCAGAGACGCATTACGGAATTATCTCCCAGCTCAGCGAACTGAAAATATTTATGACCGAACAGATTGCCATAAAATCCCTTTACCTCATCCTTAATCATATAGGCGTCATTATAGTAATAGAGCGGACAAATAGCTCCTGTTTCCATCAGCATATCTTCAGCTTTATGCATCTGCGCCTCACGATCCGCCAGGTCTGTATTGACACGAATTTCGGCAATCAAATTGTCAAATTCGGTCCAGTCAAAAGCTTCTACCCCTTCTACCACTTCATCGTCAGTCTTATCTGGTTCGACTTCCTCATCAGGCGTATCCGGGGTCTCGTCATCGGCTTCTACCTCTTTTTCATCCGCCTCTTCCGGTTGCTTGTCAGCATCCGCAGGTTCAGATTCTTTTTTGCTGCAGGCGAACAAAGTAAATATCATAAATATTGCCAGCAACAAAGCAATGATCTTCTTCATAACTTAATTTCCTCCATTTCTTCTCAACTATAGTATTGAGAAACAAAATACTAGAGTCTTTATGACTCAAACGAACTAGGGTTCCGGTCTCTGCTCATATGACATTGACCAACAATTTATATATTCCAACAGGCAACCAGATGCCCGTTACCCCTATCAGTTAATGAGGGTGTTTCCTCACTGCAACGCTCTGTCACGTAGGGACAACGCGTACGAAAAGCACATCCGCTGGGAACGTGCAAGGGACTTGGCACGTCTCCTTTCAGCACAATACGCTGACTTTTCCGCGCCGTTTTTGGATCAGGTATAGGTACCGCTGAGAACAGAGCTTTGGTATAAGGATGAATCGGATTATCGTTAATCTCTCTCGTATCAGCAAGTTCAATCAGCTTTCCCAGGTACATAACCGCTATACGATCGCTCATATAAGTTACCACAAGTATATCGTGGGCAATAAATAGATAAGATAGATCCAGCTTGGATTGTAATTCCTTAAACATATTCAGAATCTGCGCCTGAATTGATACATCGAGAGCTGAAACTGATTCGTCGCAGACAATAAACTCAGGATCAATGGCCAAGGCTCTGGCAATCCCGATTCTCTGTCTTTGTCCGCCGGAAAACTCGTGGGCGTAGCGGCTCGCCTGCTCACTGCTTATTCCTACCAGACTGAGCATCTCCTGGACACGCTCATGTCTTTCTTGTTTTGATTTGCACAGTTTGTGAACATCCAGTGGTTCTCCGACAATATCTTCCACCGTCATGCGGGGATTAAGCGAGGAGTAGGGATCCTGAAAGACCATCTGCATATTGCGGCGCAGATTAGTTAGATTATTTTTGTCAATCTTCTGTCCGGCGAAATGAATTTCACCGGCAGTTGGCGTATAAAGATGCATAATAGAGCGACCAACTGTCGTTTTACCGCATCCTGACTCCCCGACAAGACCCAGGGTCTCTCCCCGCTTTATACAAAAACTGACATCATCGACTGCCTTGAGAGGCAAGGAAGAGAAAAAACCAGTTTTTACTTTAAAGTATTGTTTAAGACCTCTAACTTCCAGGATGTTTTCCTGTTCGTCCACTTGTAGCTTTTCAACGCCAGAGGAAACTAAATTCGCATCGTTCATTTATCTGACCTCTTCCTTAAGCTGTTGTTCCTGTAGATCAAGGAAATCATTGACCCAGCATGACGCGTAGTGTTGACCTTTGATCAGACGTTCAGCAGGTCTCTCCCGCAGGCAGATCTTCATGCATGAATCACAACGCGACGAAAAAGCGCAGCCGGGAGGCATATTGAGCAGATCAATTGGTGAGCCCTGGATAGGAGTAAGGAGTTCATCTGATTTTTCCTGTTTGGGTATGGATGCCAGCAAGCCCTTAGTATACTCATGCTTGGGATCGTAAAAAATATCATCGGCTGAGCCTCGCTCACAGACCGTTCCCGCGTACATAACAATAATATGATCGCAGATGTTAGCGATGACACCGAGATCATGCGTAATTATAATTACCGCCATGTCCAGCTTGCGCTGCAGCTCTCCGATCAACTCTAGGATCTGCGCCTGAATGGTCACATCCAAGGCGGTCGTGGGCTCATCAGCGATGAGGATATCGGGCTCGCAAGCTAAGGCCATGGCTATCATCACCCGTTGCCGCATACCCCCGGACAATTCATGTGGATATTGCTTGATGCGCCGCTCCGGGTCATTTATCCCGACCAACCCTAGCAACTCTATCGAACGTTTTCTGGCTTCTTTTCTACTTCTGTCCGAATGCAGCAGGATCGCTTCCATGATCTGATTGCCAACAGAATATACCGGATTAAGAGATGTCATGGGATCTTGGAATATCATACTGATTTTATCGCCTCTTATCTCCTGCATCTCCCGCTCGGAAAAAGTAAGCAAATTTTCACCTCGGAATAATATCTCACCACCAACAACTTCGCCAGGATGAGATAGTATCCGCAGTATTGAATAAGCAGTAACACTTTTACCACTACCAGATTCGCCTACAATACCAAGTACTTTACCGGCCTCTAGGTCAAAGGACATATTATTAACAGCGCGAACCTCCCCGGCATCGGTAAAAAAAGACGTTTGCAGATTTTTGACCTGAAGAATTTTCTCTGTCATTTTTATTTCCTCAATTTGGGGTCAAAGGCATCGCGTAACCCATCTCCGATCAGATTAAGAGTCAAGACCAACAGACAGATCATCAATGCGGGGAATAAAAGCTTATGCGGATAACTTTGGATAGCGGCACGCGCATCGCTGGCCAGAGATCCCAGGCTGGGCATTGGCATCGCTACTCCCAGCCCCAGAAAGCTCAGAAAGCTTTCTGTAAAGATAGCTGACGGAATCTGCAAAGCTGTAGATATGATAATTACGCTGATGCAATTGGGTAAGATGTGCTTGCGTATAATTCGGGTATTGCTGGCGCCTATCGAGCGCGCGGCCAGGACATAGTCGTTCTCTTTGATCGTAAGGATCTGTCCGCGTACCAGCCTGGCCATCCCTACCCAATAAAGCAGGCCGAAGACAATGAACATACTTAGCATTCCTGTTCCCAGCTTAGATAAAAATGTGCCTTGTATAATGTCGCCGATAGCTTCACGTAGTACAACCGAAAGCAAAATTATCAGCAGCATATCCGGCAGCGAATAAATAATATCCACAATCCTCATCATCACTAAGTCAACCTTGCCGCCCGCGAATCCCGATACTGAACCATATATAAGTCCGATAAACAGAACAATGATACTGGCAAAAAACCCGATCAAAAGTGAAATGCGTGTTCCGTAAAGCGTTCTCACCAGATAGTCCCGACCAAGGCTGTCAGTGCCAAAAATGTGCGGAAATAATTTTGCTCCGCCTTCGATTGCTTCTTGTTCTTTTTCTGACCATTCCATAGGACTTAGGTTACTTAAGGTTTTATCCCTTTTCCCATTTATACGAATTATCTCGTCATATTGATAGGGAATGAAGCTCGGAACGACACTGATAATAATGATTATCGACAGTAGAACCAGAAAGCTGCCGAAGGCTAATTTATTCTTGCGGAAATTGTTTAATCCATCTTTCCAAAATGTGCTGGAAGGCCTCATAATATCCTGCTGCGCCTTTTCTTCCTCAGTCGCGGGCATGAATGAGGATAGGTCAGCATGAAAACTGAAGGGACGTTTTCCGTTATTGCTGTAATTATCAAATTCAGTCATCAATACCTCCTTCAGCTAAAATCAATACGCGGATCAACAATTTTGTAGATCAAATCGCTGACCAGATTCATGGTTACCATAATTATGGCCAGAAAACTGGTCGTACCCATGATCATCGAATAGTCGCGGTTGCTGACACTATTGACAAATTCCTGACCCAGTCCACCTATGGTAAAGACTGTTTCCACTACCATGCTTCCAACCAGGATATAGGCTATCATAGGACCGGTATAAGTGATCACCGGCAACAAAGCGTTGCGCAGTCCATGTTTATAGGTGACGCTTAATTTGGGGACACCTTTAGATTTAGCGGTGCGTATATAGTCTTCACCCATAACATCAAGCATGCTCGACTTAGTTAGTCTGGTAATATACGCCATCGGGTACATAGCAAGCGAAATTACGGGCAAGAGATAATTGACGCGGTTGGCATCCCAAGCGACTACCCACTTGAGCTGAGTCGTAAAGATGAGAAGCAACAAAGTAGCCAAGACAAAACTGGGAACTGATTGCAAGAGAGTAGTGAAGAAAATAATCACGCGATCAGGCCATTTGTTGCGGAAATGTGCCGCGATCATACCTAGGAGAAGCCCCATGGTAATGGCGACCAGAGCGGAAATGCCACCCAGCTTGGCGGAAATGGCGAATGACTCCTTGATGACCCGGGATATTTCTCTACCGCTACGCATCGAGATCCCCAGATCTCCCTTGACCAATCTGCCAAGGTAAAGCAAAAACTGTTCTCCGACAGGTTTATCTAAATCAAAGCGTTCTTCAAGTCTGGCTTTCACAGCAGGATCGGTTGCTTTTTCTGAATCAAAAGGTCCTCCGGGGATGACATTCATCGCAAAAAAAGTTATTGCCATGACAACAAATACGGTAAGCACAGCAAGGGCTATCCGTTTAACGAAATAGCGCCACATAAACCCTCCTCAATGACTCCAGCACCTAAAAGAAACTTAAAGTCCAATATATAAAAATATTGCTGATATTATACATGCTATATTTAGCGTATGCAAATCAACTAATAGCCACAATAATCACAATTTTAGAAGTTAAAGACAAAAAACTTTAATATGGAAACCAAAAAAGGATCAACCCCTTTAATCCTACAAGCTCTTTTACTTGTTTGTTTTATTTGGTATTAGAAAACATAGGCTGAGATAGAATAGTGCAGAATCTTATAAGAGAGAAGACCTTGTTCGAGAATCACGATATCTGTGGGTAACTTAGTTCGTGTATATTAATGAAGTATTACTCGTAAATAAACCTAGGTGGAAATTCTCGGCGAGGTAATGCCACGGTGATCGGATTCCTTCCATAGCGACTCTCAAGTCAATAGGTTAACTATTTCCTCCCGCAGGCTAAGATACTCGGCATTTATTTCAACACGGTCTGATTGATTGGCTACCGCTTGTGCAGAAAAGTCAACCTTAAACTCTCTAATAATTTGTCCGGGTAATTCTGACATGACAAATATACGATCTGCCAGCGCCAATCCCTCGTCAATATCATGTGTAATCATAAATATTGTCGTAATAGTTTCTATAGATAATTTACGGATAAGACTTTGCATTTCCCAACGTGTCATAGCATCCAGAGCGCCAAAAGGTTCGTCCATGAGGAGTAGCTGTGGTTCAGTAGCTAAAGAACGAGCTAATGAACAACGCTGCTTCATACCACCGGAAAGCTCATGTGGTAGAGCGTCATGGAAATCTTGCAAATAGACTGCTCGTAAGAGACGCTCTACTGTTTCTTGCACTTCATCTTCAGGCAGTTTGGCCATATGCGGCCCAAAAGCAATATTATCGCTACAACTTAACCAGGGATATAAATTGGGTTGTTGAAATATAACTCCACGCTCAACACTAGGTCCCTCAATCTGATTACCACACCATAATATTTGCCCCTCTGACGGAAAAACATAACCTGCCATAAGGCGCAAAAGACTGGTTTTACCACAGCCCGAAGGACCCATAAGGCAGATAAATTCCCCGGGATTAATAGTAAATTCTATATTCTTAAGTGCCAGAATCGGCTTATGTTTCCGACTTCGAGGCGGATAGAAGAAACTGACATTCTGGACTTGCATTAATTTCTGGTCACAGTCAGGAGCAATCTTCGAGACTGCCTTCATGGCATTACCTCCCCTCGGTACATAGCCTCAACATAAACAGGATTAACAAAGCGCGCTATCTCCTCTCTACTAGGATTACGCTGGATATAACGGCCATTGTAGAGAAAATCCGCCGTATTTTTCATCACGTCAACGAAGCTTCCCGGCTCTGTATGTGTGCCTAACAACTTATCAGAAAGAGCCTCCTGCGGTGTGAGCCATTGTGAGCCCTGTAACTGTATCTTAACTTCCTCAATATCCAGCGTTAGCTCCTGGGCGAGTATTGACGCGGCCTGATCAGGATCAGCGCGATATATATCTCCTGCCTCCTTTAGACAGGAAAGAAAAGTTACAGTAAGGTCAGGATGCGAATCAGTAAAGTTTTTATTAGCTAGTAAAATATTACAAGTAACTAGACCTTCTTCGGCCATTTGAGCTGAAGTTTTAAGGGTAGTGCCGGTCTTCATTATCTCACCTAATGACGGTTGCCAAGTATAAGCGGCATCTATATCTCCTCTACGCCAGGCAGCCACAATATCCGCAGTTTGCATGTCAAGCAAGGTGACCTCATCTTCAAGATTCGCGTTTTGCAGTATAGTCAAGAGGCTTAAATGGGAGGTAGAGGCAAAGGTGGTAGCAATTCTTTTTCCTCTAAGATCTTCAATTGTTTCAATACCACTGTCATCGCGAGCTACTAAGGCCTCGACATCTCCTAGAATTTCATGTATCCAGATCAGTTCAACATTGATGTTATTTGAGAGGGCAACTACCCCGTTTGTGTGACCCATACTCGCGAAATCAATGCTATCCGCGGAAAGTGCTTTATTGGCATCAACTCCGGAATCAAAAGTAATATATTCTACACCGATATTCTGCTCCGCGAAACGTTCATCAATGATATTAGTTGCTTTAGCTAGTATCTCGTCATTAGGCACTCGTAATAAACCTACTCTAACAACAGCACCATTATTCTGATCTTTGCCGGGAATATAAGACATGACCAACCCGACTATAAAAAATAAGGAAACAAATACTACAGCGATCCCTTTAGCCCATCTCTTCCATTGACTGCTCTGTGTTCTTGTTTGGGCAGATGGTGACCAGTAAATGAGCTTTTCCTCTATTTGGCGCAAGAGAAAATCTAACGCGATACCTGTAATCCCCATAACTATAATGCCCAAGAACATAATATCGCTACGTAAATACTTAGAAGCGTCGATGACCATCCAGCCGACACCTCTTGTCGCGGCTACCATCTCGGAAGAAACAAGCGTAGTATAGGCAATCCCCATAGCGGTGCGAACACCAATAAAAATCGTCGGAAAGGTAGTAGGCAAAACAATGCGGAAAAACTGTTGGCGTCTACTAGCTCCCAGCGAAGAAGCCTGTAGTAGATAATCATTAGGAACCGCGGCGACCGCGGACACGGAAGTTAAATAAATTGGCGCGAAAGCTGCTAAGTATAAAAGCATTATCTTCGAGCTTTCATCTATTCCCAACCACAAGATTAATAAAGTGTAATAGGCCAGCGGAGGCAAGGGACGATAGAACTGGATAAAAGAATCAATTACGGCGCGAACTTTCGCGAAACTCCCACTCAGTAAACCCAACGGTATCCCTGTTATTACGGCAAATATCATGGCCAGAAAAAGACGATAAAAACTAATTCCAATATGTTGGAAAAAAGTATATCCTGCATAGCCATCACGCCAAACTTCAATGAAAGCACGCCATACTGCTTTAGGCGATGGCACCAAAACTGAGTTAACTAAAGCAAAACGGGTTACCAGGTACCAGATCAAAAACAAGAGCACCCAAGCGCCTACAGCTAAAATAGAATGATACAATGATTGGTCGCGCCATGACTTTTTGCCACGGCGCGACATCTCATTTATTCTTTCAGTTTGATCTTTGCTCATGCTCGTTCTAGTTAAAATTGTACTCCGTTAAAATTGACTCCCGATCAGTAGTTTGATCTTTGAAATATTCGTAATAACTGAGTCCTAACATAGAACCGGCAATATTATAGATATTATCCCAACCACTCTGCTGTAAAGCCAGCAAAGCGTTATAGCTACGCTGTGAGGAGCGGCAGTGCAGATACACCGGTTGATCCTTAGGTACTTCATCCATACGCTCGCGCAACTGGCTAAGTGGTAGATTCACTGCACCTTTGATATGTCCTAAATCAAATTCGTCCGGTTCACGTACATCAATAATATAGGCTTTTTGTTCAACTAAGGAGCGTACGTCACTGACATGAACATGACGATATACTCCGTTAAGAAGATTAAGGCCTACATAGCCGGCGAAGTTTACCGAATCGCGAGCGATAGAAAATGGCGGCGCGTAACAGAGCTCAAGATCCTTAAGGTCAAAAAGGGTCGGCTGGAATTTAAGCATTCCGGCAATTACATCAACCCGCTTTACCACATCTCCTTTACCAACTGCCTGAGCACCTAAAATGCGGCCTGTTGGTATTTCAAAAATTACTTTTAGGAATTGGCTGTTGCTTCCGGACATTATACCGACCATGTCCTTAGGAATAACGAAGGCATAGTCATAATTTGTTTTACCCAGTTCCTTAAGTCTGCGCTCGGTCAGACCTGTAACAGCAGCGTTCCAATCGAATACTTTGATACAAGCCGAGCCAATATAACCGGTATTGACAGTAGGAATACCACAAATATGGTCAGCTACGAAACGAGCTTGCTTCAAAGCCGGTCCGGCCATTGCAAGACCAATCTTATCACCCGCCAGGCGAGAGGTAACCTTGATCGCGTCACCTATCGCATAGATAGAAGGATCACTAGTAATATAGTTCTGATCAACATCAATATACTTGTCTTCTGTTAATTTCAGACCTGCTTTTTCAGCCAAATCGGAAACCGGCACAACACCGGCCGCCTTAACCAGCAGTTCGCAGGGAACTGTTTCACCATTGGAAAGGTAAGCTTTGTTGTCCTCAATCTTCTCCAGACGTGTATTCAATTTCAGATTCACGCCCTGATCATACAGCTCCTTATGGATCAACTGGATCATGTCCTCGTCATACTGTAACAGCACTTGCTCAGCCGCTTCTACCAATGTTACATTGAGTCCTGCTAGGCGTAAGTTCTCGGTAGCTTCAATACCAATGAATCCGCCTCCCATAACTACAATATCTTTAATATTCTTTTCTTTTATCGTATCGTGAATACCTGCTGCGTCCGGAACAGTACGCAAGAAGAAATTGGGCACGGTATCCAGCCCCGGGATTGGAAAATCAACTGCTTTGGCGCCCGGGCTAAGAATTACATAGTCATAATCTTCAGTATATTCTTCACCGGTCTCCAGATTTTTAATCAGTACGGTTTTGGCTTCACGATCAATGTCAATAGCTTCGTTTTTTACTCGAACATCAATATTGTACTGCGTTTGAAGTTCGTGGGGTGTCATTAGTACCAGTGTACATGATTCTTCTATCTCGCCACTCAAGTGATAGGGCAGACAGCAGTTTGAAAACGAAACATAAGGTCCTCTTTCTAAAACCACGATGTCAGCCTTTTCATCAAGTCTTCGTGAACGTACAGCCGCCGACATTCCTCCAGCGACACCACCAATTACAACAATTTTTTTACTCATATTATTACTCCCATAACTCCCATAAATCATTAACTATTCTTCATAAGCTTTCTTGTTAAAAATTCTGTTGCCGATAACGGCGCCAACGGCCATTACGATCAAGAAAATCCAGCCGGACAAGGAAAACTGACTGATAGGCGTAAAGAGCGCACCGGCATTACAACCATTGGAGAGTCGTGTTCCGAAGCCCATAGTAAAGCCACCAAGTATATAGATAAACCACTCTCTACCACTAGGTAAATTCTCTGACTTCAGTCCTGCCAAGAACTTTCCACTTAATAAGGCATAAATTATAGTACCAAGTAAAATGCCTAGGTTCTGAACACTAACAGCGTTGGCGAAGAACCCTTTGCCAAAAGGAGATTTATCTGCCGCGAAGGCTGTAAAGCTATTGAGGCTATCCAGCGGTACACCAAAGGCATGTAAGAGATTACCAAACCAGATTCCGTACGGGGTTGAAACTCCCCAGCCGGCACGAGTAGCGACATATAGTGTTCCAAAGACAACAGTTAGCGCGATAGCTCCCTGCTTAACAGTCCAAGGCTTGATAAGTATTGATTCCAAGAAGCCATATTCTTTGCTTTCATCGGAACCGACAGTCTGAGCCGCTTCAGCATACTCCTCGGATTCTACCGCGACAAAAGTATCTTCAGCCTTGCGCTTTTGTTCATAACGCTTAAACAAATGGACAACTAAGAGGGCAAGTAATCCGGTTAGAATAATCGCTCCCAGATAGCCGTTCATTCCGTCAAACTTAAACCAATCAGGGAAAAATACGCCTCTCACTTCCTCAGAACTGGTAAACCAGGACTCATTGATCCAAGAAGCGGTATTCTGGATGGGAAAACCTACAAAAACACCTACCATGAAAAAGAATAAAGTGATCAGAGCCCGAGCCCAACCGGAAGCTAAATCCGTCAGAACTCCACTAGCGCAACAGGAGCTAAGTGACATACCGAACCCGAACAACAGGCCACCTAATATAGTACCTAAATTTATTGGTAGTACACCTAGTTTATAAGTTACTCCCTCCGGTACAAAAATCAAAGCACCGGCAACTATTATGGACGTAATAAAAAACATCATCGCCATCGCCCGCATCAATTTGGTTGAGCCAAAACGATAGGCGCGGTTTACGCCCCCTGCAAATCCGGTCGAAGCACGACTTAATACATAGCCAAAACCTAGACCGATAACCATTCGCATAACCATACTCTCATCCGGCAAAAACGCTATTGCCAGGACCAGAACAAGGATCAGCAGAATAATACCTACAACACGTTCTGTTTTCATAAAATCCTCCTAATAATAAGTTATATAGCAACGGATGCTATCAATAATTAATGGACCTCTTTTCCAGTCTATCTATGTCTCATAGGCTAGTCAACCGACAAGCCGCAACAAATAGAACAGATTCTAATAGCCCTTAAATCAAAAAAGCATTTTAGCAATAGTAATTTTGTTATTATTCTTTTTTGATTATTTATTGGGAAAGGCGACTAGTCGGAGGGTGAAAAGATTTTAATATGTATAACAATATATCTTGTGCATTAAGATTATAAAATAATTTTTCAGGAGCAATTTAATTAAAAACAGACCAATAAATCGCTCTTAGCAGTAGCATATTTTGTGCAGAAGCGAGGTTTTTCTAATCTTCTAGCAATAATTCTTCCATTCTCTGCAAATAAGCCTCGAAGACCGCTAAGGCATCTTCAATCGGTTTAACATCTGACATGTCCAGACCGGCCTCCTTGAGTACGGCTAACGGATAGTTAGAGTTACCGGCCTTGAGAAATTGGATATAACGCTCTATCGCGGGCTGACCTTCTTCTTTTATCATCTGCGCGAAAGCAGTAGCGGCAGAGAAACCCGTCGCGTATTGATAGACATAATAATTTGCGTAAAAATGCGGTATTCGTGACCACTCCAGTGCAATCTCAGGATCAAAGGTCAAAGATTCACCATAGTACTTTTTATTCATCTCGCCGTAAGTTTCGCTTAGAAAGGCTTTAGTAAGCGGAGTTCCGGCAGCGGCGGCAGTATGGATCAAATGTTCAAATTCAGCAAACTGGGTCTGCCTAAAGACAGTTCCCTTAAAGCCATCCAAATACAGATTAATAACTGTCTGGCGTAGCTTATCATCAGGGGATTCCAAAAGATAATCAATCAGGAGAATCTCATTAGTAGTCGAGGCGATTTCAGCTAAAAAGATGGAGTAATCCGCGTAGAAAAAAGGCTGATTATTGCGCGAATACCAAGAATGAACGCTGTGTCCCAGCTCGTGGATTAAGGTGAAGAGATTGTCTAATGTTCCTTGCCAGTTCATAAGAATAAAAGGATTAGTATCATAGGAGCCACTTGAATAAGCACCCGAACGCTTACCAATATTGTCAGCTCGATCAATCCAGCGTTCCGCAAAGGCTCGCTCCACGATAGAAGTATACTCCGTGCCAAGTGGGGCAAGGGCCTTGAGGATAGTGTCCTTGGCCTCGGTAAAGCTATATTTAACCTCAACGCCTTCAATTAGTGAAACATAAAGATCATATGAGTGTAGCTCATCCAGGCCTAAGACTTTCTTCCGTAAATTTACGTAACGGTGGAGAAGTGGCAAATGTTTATTTACAGTTGCGAGCAGATTCTCATACACATCCTCTGAGATGGCGTCACTGAACAAAGCGGCAGCTCTCGCGCTCGGAAATTTTCTT
>DUNL01000077.1 GCA_012839385.1 Clostridiaceae bacterium | reverse complement strand
AGCACTGGAAGCCGCAGCAAAGCTTTCTTATAGATACATTACTGATAGGTTTTTACCGGATAAGGCCATTGATCTCATTGACGAGGCGGCCTCTAGAGTACGTCTGAAAACGATGACAACTCCACCGGAACTTCGTGAAATGGAAGATGAGTTAGAAGTTATTCGTAAAGAAAAAGATGCAGCTATCAGAGCTCAAGAATTCGAAAAGGCTGCTAGTTTCAGAGATAAAGAACAAGAGGTTAAAGAGAAGGTAGGAAAATTAAAAGAACGTTGGCAAAAGGATCATAAGCTGGACAACTCCACTGTAACCGAAGAAGATATCGCTCAGATTGTTGCCAGCTGGACCGGTA
Organism: Clostridiaceae bacterium; assembly: GCA_012839385.1. Classification (GTDB taxonomy): domain Bacteria; phylum Bacillota; class Clostridia; order Saccharofermentanales; family DTU023; genus UBA1046. Next base: position 1,364 of record DUNL01000077.1, on the reverse strand, counting down.
TACCAGTTAAGCGTTTGGCAGAAGAAGAATCCGAGAGGCTTTTAAATATGGAGGAAATTTTGCACAATAGGGTCATAGGCCAGGATGAAGCAGTGGTAGCCATTGCCAGGGCTATACGAAGGGCTTATGCAGGCCTCAAGGATCCCGCAAGACCCATCGGTTCCTTCATATTCCTAGGGCCTACCGGTGTTGGTAAAACAGAACTGGCCAGGGCTTTGGCTGATGCAATGTTTGGCGATGAAGACGCTATGATACGGCTGGATATGTCTGAATACATGGAGAAATTTGCAGTATCCCGAATGGTTGGTGCACCTCCCGGTTATGTGGGATATGAAGAGGGTGGGGAGCTTACCGAAAAAGTCCGACGCAAGCCCTATTCAGTGGTGCTGTTTGACGAGATAGAAAAGGCTCATCCTGATGTCTTCAATATTTTGCTGCAAATTCTTGAAGACGGCAGGCTGACCGATTCAAAAGGCCGAACTGTAGATTTTAGGAACACCATACTTATAATGACATCCAATGTGGGTGCAAACCTTATACAAAAACCGAAAATATTGGGCTTTGAACCGGTTCAGGAAGAGGAAAAGAGTTATGCTGAGATGAGGGATAGAGTTTTAGATGAGCTAAAGAGGACCTTTAGACCGGAGTTTTTAAATCGTGTCGATGAAACTATAGTTTTCCATTCTCTGAATGAAGAGCATATTCGGGCTATAGTTACTCTCATGGTCAATGAGGTTAATGCAAGACTTACTGAAAAGGAAATTTCAATTGATGTTACCGATAAAGCCAAAGATTTGCTGGCCAAAGAGGGGTATGATCCCATGTACGGCGCAAGACCCCTTCGTCGCGTAATTCAAAAGCGGATTGAAGATCGGCTTTCTGAAGAACTGCTGAAACGCAATATTTCTACAGGCGATGTGGTGCTCATTGACGCTGATGAAGATGAGCTCACCTTTAACAGAAAAGAACTCACAGCTACGAATATCTAATAGATGCCAGGTGCCTAGTAGGGAACGGTCAAAGACCGTTCCGTTAAACCGTCGTTATCTTCATTAGAACAACTTTTTCTATGAAAGAGAGGCAGCAAAGGATACTTTTAACTGAAAAGGCCTTGGCTGCCCTTCTTTTTTAAGCAGGGAAATTGGGGAGGGGAAATCTTGAAAGAAAAGAAGCGATTTATATGCCAGCAGTGTGGTGCACTTACACCCAAATGGATGGGTAGATGTCCCGAATGTGGCAGTTGGAATAGCATTGTGGAAGAAGCAGTTTTACCGGCTGAAAAAGCTTCGACTGTTTACAAAAGCCCACTGCCTTTACATGAGATAGTTTATTCTGAAGATGAAAGACTTCTAACGTCAATTGTT
>DUNL01000076.1 GCA_012839385.1 Clostridiaceae bacterium | reverse complement strand
GATTATATTCCTTCTATTTTTACGACACGGATGGTATACTAATTCCAGATTATTTATAAATGTGACAAATAATGCGCAGCAGGAACTGTTATATAATGTAAAGGACAGCTTTACAGAAAGAACAACCACGCAGTGGAGGATTATATGAGCGACAGTAACAAATACAATTTCCAAAAGCTAACGCCTGTCAAGAATACGGATATTAGCATTTACAAAGAGGCGTTAGATTTTGTCTTTGAAAATGATGATTTGCTGAATATCGCGATTTCAGGTGCTTATAGTTCCGGAAAAAGCAGTGTGTTGGAATCCTATAAAGTAAAGCACAAGGAGAAGCGGTTTTTACATATCTCACTGGCACATTTTGAATCGCCGCAAATCGAGGACTATGACCAAAGAGGTATTGAGAACAAAGGCAAAAATCAAGCAGATGACGAAACAACTATCAAGGAGTCGGTACTGGAAGGGAAAATTTTAAACCAACTTATCCATCAGATTGATCCCAAACGTATTCCACAAACCAATTTCAGAACTAAGCAAAGGGTATCTCCTGTCCGAATTGCAATAGATTCGATGTTTTCTGCTCTGTTCATATTGGCACTTTTTCATATATTTATGTTCAAAACATGGCAGGATTACGTATCTACTCTTTCCACTGCTTGGCTAAAAAATATCTTGCTGTTTTTCACAAAGGAGGAAGCATTAGTTCTCAGTGGATTGCTGGTTGTATTGCTGTTCAGTACATGCCTCTATAGAATTATTCGACTACAAACAAATAAGGGAGTTTTTAAGAAGTTTAGTCTTCAAGGAAATGAAATTGAGATATTTGAGGAAACAGAAGATTCCTATTTCGATAAATATCTAAACGAAGTATTGTACCTGTTTGACAATGCAAATGTTGATGTCGTAGTCTTTGAGGATATGGATCGCTTTAATGCTAATCAAATATTTGAAAGACTACGCGAAGTAAATTCGATAATAAATGCTCAGAGAAAGAAAAGAGCTGAAACGCTCTCTTCACGGCTTATTAAGGGTGGCAACACGAAACGTATGACTTACAGACCACTCAGGTTCTTCTATTTGCTGCGTGATGAAATTTTTATTTCTAAAGATCGCACTAAGTTTTTTGACATAATCGTTCCTATAGTTCCAGTAGTGGACGGTTCAAACTCGTATGATCAGTTTATCGCCCATCTAAGGGATGGTGGAATGCTTGAGCATTTTGACCAGGGTTTTCTGCAAGGCCTTTCTTTGTATGTTGATGACATGCGAATCTTAAAAAATGTCTATAATGAGTTTTTAGTTTATTTTAACAGACTGAATGAGATTGAACTTGATTGCAATAAAATGATGGCACTGATTGTCTACAAAAATGTTTTCCCTCGTGATTTTAGCGAACTGCAACTGCAAAAGGGCTTTGTCTTTACAATATTCTCCAAGAAACCGGAATTTATTTTAGATGAGATCGAAAGACTTGAACATCAAGTTGGAGAAACAAGAAATCAAATAGATGCAGTCAACCGAGAATTTCTGCTTTCGATTAAAGAATTAGATATATTGTTTCAACATAATAAAGCTCAACTTCAATATATGCCTTATCAAGAAAGAGACCGACAATCAAAACAGATTCAGGATGATTATTCAATAAGGAAAAAAGCTATTGAAAATAGGAATAACAAAAGACTTCCTGCTCTGGAAGAAGAAAAGGCAAGGTGTGAAAAAGAAATTAGTCAAATTCAAAATAAGTCTCTTAGTGAAATTATTAGCAGGGAAAACAGTGAACGGATTTTTGCTGTTACCAGTATTAATGATATAAAAGTCGAGAGAAAATTCTATGAGGTAAAGGGTAACGATTACATTGATCTCCTCAAATTTCTTATTACGCATGGATATATAGATGAGACATATTCTGATTATATG
>DUNL01000284.1 GCA_012839385.1 Clostridiaceae bacterium | reverse complement strand
TTAGGCGCATTTGTTTGCAACATCTATTTTAAGTAGATTGCATTGTACTCTATTGGCATAAAATACTTCATTCCAGGTCAAACAGCATGACCCGATTGCTTATTAATATATCCTTTCTTCCTTTTCGGCATGTTGAGCTCTAGTTGGTATGAATTAAGATAATGTATAATTAGAGACTAAACTACTAAAGATATTTGCTTATCTATAAATGTGGTATATTCTTATAACACTAAAAAAATGAATTGGTTAAGGGCTTGACTTAGTAGAGGATTAGTTTCCTTCAGGATGGAGACCACAAAGTGGAAGATATTGGTAGTTCACACTGTATTATGGCGGCACTGGCATATTCTGTCGGTGACGCTAGTGTAGGACGTTTACTGTTCGACCTACTGTTGATTTTTATTTTGATTATGATCAATGCCTTTTTCGCTGCCTCGGAAATGGCGATCGTTACCCTAAATGACAACAAGATACGTAAACTGGCGGAAGAAGAGGATGGTACTGCCAAGAAACTACTATACTTTGTTGATAACCAGGGTGGTTTTTTAGCAACGATTCAAGTAGGAGTGACATTGGCCGGGTTCCTCTCCAGTGCCTTTGCCTCGAAAAATATAGCCGGTCTTTTGTTTTCAGTATTCGATCCCGGCATGACCACGGAATATCTGCAGACAATAAGTGTAATAATTGTCACTATAATACTTTCCTATTTTTCTTTGGTCTTAGGGGAATTGGTTCCTAAGCGTATAGCGATGAATAATCCTGAAGGTTTCGCCAGAGCTTTTGTTGGCGTTTTGCGTGGCTTTGATTTTCTGATGCGACCGTTTACTAAATTCTTAGATGCCTCATCGCGTTTGGTATTGCGTCTGTTCCGTATTGATCCGGATAAATATGGAGAGCGCGTTACGGAGGAAGAAATTCGCATCATGACTGAAGTTGGGGCTAAAACCGGAGATATTCAGGTAGAAGATGTTACCTTGATCAAAAACATTTTTTCCTTTGATGACAAAGAAGTCGCTGAAATTATGACGCCTCGCACTAATATTGTGGCTTTACCGGTTGATTCCAATTATGAGGAGACCAGAGAAGCTGCCGCTCATTCCCGTTTTTCGCGCATACCTGTATACGGTGAGGACTTGGACGATATTTTAGGAGTGCTTTATATTAAGGATCTTTTGAGGGTGTCCAAGGATCAGATGGCTGAATTTGAGTTAGGGGAAATAATTCGTGAGCCATATTTTATTCCTGAAGGCAAGCAAATTAACATTTTGTTCCGCGAGATGCAACAAAACAGATTATCTTTAGCGGTTGTTGTCGATGAATACGGGGGAACTGAAGGTATAATCACGATTGAAGATCTCTTAGAAGAAATAGTCGGCAATATTGAAGATGAGTATGACCTGCCTGACGAAGAAGTGATTCTGGAAACAGACGGGAGCTATTTAATGAGTGGTCTTCTGACACCTGCCGAGGCGGGAGAATTTGTGCTGGCTTTGGCTGAGCTTGAAGATGATGATAGTTTTGACACGATAGCAGGTTTTGTCCTCAGTATACTTGGCTATATACCTGAACCGGGGGAACAACCGGTGATTGAATACAAAAATCTTCGCTTTACGGTTTTGGAGATGGATGATAAACGAATCTCAAAAATTAAGCTGGACGTCTTGGAAACTGAAGCTGATAATGTTGAGGAGACAAATAAACTCTAAACCCAAGGAGAATACAAAATAAATGAAACCATGGTTGCCCGATGAGCATAATAAGATTGCTTTAGATGGTGATGTCTTATACTCGGATAGTGTAGAGAATATTCTTGAACAACTGGAGACCGATGATGAAATCGGTCTTAATGCCGCTGAGGCGGTACGAAGACTTAATCAGATTGGTCCCAATCTCCTTTCAGAAGAAAAAAAAGAAACCTTTCTGCAGAAGTTTTTTAATCAGTTCAAAGACTTTATGATAATTATTCTAATTATCGCTTCCTTAGTTTCGGGTCTGCTGGGAGAGATCGCCGATGCCATAATTATTATTGCCATAGTAATTATTAATGCCGTTCTGGGAGTGGTTCAAGAGGGCAGAGCGGAAAAAGCGATTGAAGCGCTGCAAAAGATGTCCGCGCCACATGCGCGCATTATTAGAGACGGGCAACAATTATCTCTTGAGGCAGATAATTTAGTTCCCGGCGATATTGTTTTGCTAGAAGCGGGCGATGTTGTGCCGGCAGACATCAGGCTAATAGAAAGCTCCAATCTGAAAGCCGAGGAAGCTGCTCTGACAGGAGAATCGGTCCCGGTGGAGAAGGATGCCGCTTCAAAGTTAGAGGTTCCGCGAGGAATTGGTGATCGGGTGAATATGGTCTTTGCCAGTACTTCTATTACTTATGGTCGTGCCAGAGGAGTAGTGGTAACCACTGCTGATCATACAGAGGTGGGCAAAATAGCCGGACGTCTTAAAGGTATTGTCGCCGAGATGACCCCATTGCAAAAGAGCTTGAATCAACTGGGGAAAATACTGGGGATTATCTGCCTGGCGGTTAGCGCTGTTGTTTTCGTTGTTGGTCTCTTACAGGGCGGGGAAGTGCTTGAGCTCTTTATGACCGCGGTTAGTTTAGCGGTAGCGGCTATACCGGAAGGTCTTCCCGCGGTTGTTACAATTGTCCTGGCTTTAGGTATGAACCGGATGGCGAGGAGAAATGCTATTGTTAAGCGTCTGCTGGCTGTTGAGACCTTGGGCAGCGTGGACACTATTTGTTCAGATAAGACGGGTACACTGACCCAGAATGAGATGACGGTCACCAGGATTTTTGTTGACGATAAACATTTTTCCGTATCAGGTGTCGGCTATGCCCCGGAGGGAAGTATTACAAATATAGAGACAGATAAACAGGCTCTTACTGAAGAAGAGCCTGTCTTGTTGCGCTTGTTGGAAATTTCCGCTCTCTGTAATGATGCCGAGCTTATTGAAGGAGAGCAATGGAGTATTCTGGGCGATCCGACTGAAGGAGCTATGCTCAGCGTGGCGGCTAAAGGTGGAATATTGCTCGCGGAGACTATCGCGACGCATAAGAGACAAGGAGAGTTACCCTTTGATTCCGAGCGGAAGATGATGTCGGTTTTTCATGATTCTATCGACAATCGCTATCTTTCCTTGACCAAAGGCGCGCCGGATGTTGTTCTGGGACGCTGTGACAAAATTATGACAGCGGAGGGTGAAGTAATTTTAACGGCGGATAAAAAAGCGCGAATAATGGAAGTCAATACACAATTGGCACGTCAAGCGCTTAGAGTTCTCGCTTTTGCCTATCAGGAACATGCTGACTCTAATTATGAAGGCGCTGAACAAGCCATGGTCTTTGTTGGCCTGATGGGTATGATAGATCCGGCAAGAGTAGAGGCCAAAGAAGCAATTCAGGTTTGTCATGATGCCGGAATTGAAGTAGTTATGATCACGGGAGATTATAAAGAGACTGCCGTTGCCATCGCTGATGATCTGGGCTTGCGTGAAGAAGGGGACAAGGTTTTTACCGGCTCTGAACTTGAAAACATGAGTCAAGAAGAGTTGAGGGCAGTCGTCTCCGATACTACTGTATATGCCAGAGTGTCTCCTGAGCATAAGGTGAAGATAGTAGAGGCTCTGCGCGCTACAGGACACACTGCTTCTATGACCGGCGACGGGGTGAATGACGCTCCCGCTCTTAAAGAAGCTGATATCGGTGTAGCTATGGGTATTACCGGTACGGAAGTTGCCAAAGGATCAGCCGATATGATCCTTACTGACGATAATTTTGCCACTATTGTGCACGCTGTGGAAGAAGGGCGTATTATCTATAGTAATATTCGCAAATTCGTTAGTTTCCTTCTCTCCTGTAATGTTGGCGAGATTTTGGTAATTTTCTTTACTAATCTGCTGCTAGGTCCTAATTTCACCCCCTTGAAACCCATTCAACTTCTCTGGCTGAATCTAGTGACGGACAGTTTCCCGGCACTGGCTCTAGGAAGAGAACAGGGCGAAGAAGATGTGATGCTGCAGCCACCCCGGTCGCGTTCGGCAAAGATATTGGATCGCCATATGATGTGGTCGATTCTTTCACAGGCTACGGCGATTTTTATTGCTGTCTTCGCGGCTTTTCAGGTAGGTCGTTTAATATACCCGGATGTAGTGCTGGACGCGCAGGAGAACATTATTCGAACCGCGACCGGCTTTAACTTCTTCCCGCTAGCCGGATTTGTGCCCTCAACAGGAGCTAGAACTTACGCGTTTATCACGCTGATTCTGGCAGAACTGCTTCGCGCTTACTCAAGCAGATCGGAAAAATACTCTGTTTTCCACCTTGGAGTCTTCTCGAATGAAACCTTAAATCATGCTTTCTTGTTGTCAGCTATTCTGACCATGATTGTGATTTATGTACCGTTCCTGGATCCGCTGTTCTACACCTATCCTTTGACGGAAATGGATTGGTTACGAATAATCCCCTTGTCCTTGCTTCCTTTCGCTGCCGGCGAGTTGCACAAAAGATTTTATCGTCACCGTCTGGCAAGAGCAAAAAAGAGGCTGGACGCGGGAAAGAATACAATTTGACAGAAGAGTTTAAGCTCTGTAAAATAAAGTCCGTAACAAGTAGAAGTTCCGCTTCTCACCTTAAGCTAGTGGCGAAAAGGTAAATCAGGATTACTATGCTTGGCGCTGGTTTTCAGGAGCGGAACGAACACCGCTCTTTTTTGTGCGGAGAAAGGATGGACAATTATCGGCAAGCGAAGCAGACACATCATTAACGAGGACATACGTTTTCCCAGAGTTAGACTGGTAGACGCGGATGGCGAGATGGTAGGGGTAGTACCTATTGATGACGCCCTAGCGAAATCCCGACAGGCAAATCTCGATCTGGTTCTCGTATCACCTAATCCCAAAAACCCGGTCTGTAAGATTATGGATTATGGTAAATACGCATATGATCAGGCCAAAAAGGAGAGAGAAGCTAAACGAAATCAAAAGATAACTAATGTTAAAGAGGTTCAGCTCAAGCTGACTACCGAGGAGCACGACTTGGATTTTAAAGTCCGCAACGCTTTACGTTTCTTGAAGGACGGAGACCGAGTCAAAGTTGTTATCAGATTTCGAGGAAGAGAAATGGCTCATCAGGAGCAGGGCTATGATGTTATGAAGAGCTTTGCGGATGCTTGTTCCGAGTTGGGCATGGTTGACAGACCACCCAGAGCAGAGGGTCGCCACATGATAATGTATCTGGCGCCACATAAAGAAAAAGCCTAAAAGTAAGAAAATTAACACAGAGGGAAGTGATGTTATATGCCAAAGATAAAAACACATAGCTCGTCCAAAAAGAGATACAAAGTGACAAGAACAGGCAAGTATATGCGTGCCCAAGCAGGCAAACGACATATTTTGACCAAGAAAAGTCCCAAGAGGAAGCGTCAATTGCGTGGTACAACAGAAGTTGACAAGACATATGTCAAGAAATTACGCAAGTTGCTCCCCTACAAATAATCAGAGTAAATTTTCGCTTCAAAGTGAGCAGGAGGTCATATTATGTCTAGAGTAAAAAGAGGAGTTAGAGCAAGAGCTCGTCATAAAAAAGTTTTAAAGCAGGCCAAAGGATATTTCGGCCACAAAAGCAAATTATTTCGTGTCGCCAATCAGGCGGTTCTCAAATCCGGTAATTATGCCTATCGAGACAGACGCAGGAAAAAGCGCGACTTTAGAAAACTGTGGATTAGCAGGATCAACGCTGCCAGCCGTCAGAACGGGCTAAGTTATTCCAATTTTATTTACGGGTTGAAAAAGGCAGGCATCGGCTTGGATCGCAAAATCCTGGCCGATATGGCAGTAAACGACAAGGAAGCCTTTGCGGCGCTGGTTGAGCAGGCACAATCTCATCTATAAATTGTAACAACCAATCTACATTCCAATTAGTGAGCTTCCCTCGTTAAGGGGGGAAGCTTTTTTAATGTGATCGGCCTCAATGACAACGGCTGGAGTTTTCTCGCTCGGGGCAGCCTTTTGGTTGGCGACTCCCTCTCGCCTTTGATAAACTAAATGAGAGTATGGTAGCTATGGATAATGTGATAAATATAAACTCGAGTCGAGAAGAATTATTTCGTAGTATACGAAGGCGTCTCAAGGGTAGAACCGGTGCCGATGGAGAGATTTTGCTCATTGAAGGACAGCGTCAAATCTTCTCCGCCCTAGAATGCGGTCTTGATCCCGAGTATCTTATTTTCACTCAGGATTCAAGAGGTGAGGCCAAGATCAGAGAGATTCTAACCGCCTTTCCTCAGCCATTGCATCTGATCAGGATGAAACCATCACTATTTAATGAGCTGGCGGAAACAAGGAACAGTCAAGGAGTTATTATGTTGACTGCGCGCCCGGACTTTAATCAAGAGCCTGACGAGATCTTCAGTCAAGGCGGGCCTATTCTCATCTTGGAGAGCATACAAGATCCAGGCAATACCGGTACCTTGATCAGAACAGCGCATGCCTTTGCTTTTAAGGCTGTTTTTATTACGGAAGGCGGTTGTCAGCCTTATAATGATAAAGCTCTTAGAGCCAGTATGGGAGCTGTCTTCCGTCTGCCAATCTTTGTCGGCTCTCATCTAGAATATCTGATGAGCTATCTCAATCAGTATGATTATTTACCCTTGGCGGCAGATATGGGCGGCCGGACAATAATTAACACTGATTTATCGCAACAGCGAAATATCGCGCTGCTACTGGGCAATGAAGGAGCCGGTATCAGCGAGTTGGCCAGATCATCGTTTCAGCTTATTTCCATTCCCATGGTGGAGGAAGCCGAGTCGTTAAATGTTGCCATGGCGGGGACGATTTTGTGTTGGGAAATCTATCGACAAAAAAATAAGTCCTGATCAAAGATCAAGACTTATTGGTGACCCTAAGGAGAATCGAACTCCTGATTCCGCCTTGAGAGGGCGGCGTCTTAACCGCTTGACCATAGGGCCGAAGCAAGCCC
>DUNL01000144.1 GCA_012839385.1 Clostridiaceae bacterium | reverse complement strand
TATAACTATAAAGGAGGAGGTGTTGCCACCTCCTCCTCTAATTTAATAGATTTTCTTTAAAGACCTCCTCTAGCCGCGGTTAAGGATTTTTAATCTGGAAGAATGCGAGAGCCTTTCGACTGATTTGCCGGTTACTGTTCCTATCACGGCATCCCCCTTGCCTTGCATTTCTATCTCCAGATCTTTAACAGTGAGATTTGTAGCCTTAATATCTCCACTGCCGAAGACATAAGCTTCCAGCCTTTCCACGCTTCCTTCCTCAATATCTACATCACCGGAGCCAGCAATCTTGACATAAGCGTCTTTGGTCAGCCTTTTGATTTTTACGTCACCTGAACCGGAGACACTGATTGTAGCGGAGTTGACCATCATAGCCTCAAAGTCACCGCTTCCCATAATCTTGACATCGGCATTGTCTACATGTCCCAATTCAGCGTCACCGGAGCCGGTAATGGAGATCTCCGCGTTTAGAATCGGGAGGATAGTTTCCAGATCGGCTGAGCCTCTGATACGAAGACCTAGAGACTGGATCTTAGGAGCCGTAGTAAAGATGGTTACCAAATTTTTTCTGCCTCTGCCTATTGGCAAGGACAGAACGCTTTCAGCTTTGGGATTAGAGGCCCGTACATTGAGAGTATTTCCCTCTTCCTCAATAGATAAGCCGGACATAAATTTTTTAGACCCTTCCGCGGTCCAGCCTGATTTTCCTTCTGTAGCAGGTAAAATCTTAATATTACAATCACTGCTGATATCAAAACTGAAGGAATCAAAGCCATTGACCAAGGAACTTTCGTCTTGAGCGGAATAGCTGTTCTTACTTTTCTTCTCAGCTCCTGAAAATAGTTCTTCAATGGGAACTAATACAATTTCTCCGGCGCCGTAATTCGTAACCAGATGTTCCCTAAAATCCACTTCACTATTGTCGGAGAAGCTTAACAAATGATCTTCCTGCTTAGCTGGTTGATCGGCATAGCAGGCCAGCTCCCCCCAGCTTCCTACAAGTTTTAGACCCCTGTATTCTTGTGGTAGATCCACGGTATTGTTCGCGACAGGAGATTCTCTGACGATGGTCTTGCCGAATAGCTCATCCATGGTTATATCCAATTCTGTAGCTATCGTTGGTAGTAAGGAAATATCGGGACATCCCATGCCGGTCTCCCATTTGGAAACTGCCTGGGGCGATATTCCTAACTTGGTAGCGAATTCTTCCTGAGTTAGATTTTTTTCCCTTCTGAGTTGGGCGATGCGGATGCCCAGTCCTTCAGTATCATAAGACATTTCAATTACCTCCTTTTCTTTTTTTGGCTTCCTTCACTGCCATTATCGGTTGATTAAACCCTAAGTTCAATAACCGACTAGTTGAATTAACTAAGAAATAACTACCCTTTTAGTTGAACAACTGTAAGTTGAGGAAAGGGCCTGAAATATTGATTATTTTATGTCCTATTAGTGGTGATTTTTATTAAGCTTGTACCCGCTTAAACGATGTGTCACATTAGGTTCCTAGATATCTTAAGCCTAGCGCTATAGTCCTATTATTAAAAATTATACCTGCTGAATCATCATATTTTTTGCTGGACTACGGCTTAATCTGTGATATAGTGATATAAACATATATCAATTTTGTTTTGTTTGCAGTTTATACAATTGTATAGATTATAAGCTGAAAACTACACCAGATATAATGACATTTGAAAAGTAAATATGGGATTCGAGTCCAGAGGAAAGTGCATTTAAAGAGCAGTAGTATGGAACCTATTTGCGAGCACACTGGCCTCAAAGGTAGCTATAAGCTATCGGAGAGGGCAACTGTATTGTGGAGCGCTGAGCCCAAGATGCCATTGCGGTGGAAAAATCCATTGTGAGAAGGCGGTTCAGAGCGGGGAAACATAGTCAGGAGACTTATTCGAATAAAAGTGATTATTTTGCCGATCTTGTTTGAATGAGTTTCTTGTAACAAGGCCGGTTTTATTTTCTTATTTTTCTCAATGCTTAGCTTCACAAATATTTATTAAATTTCCATTAAATCATTAATAATCCCAAAGTTTTGTCTAAACATTTTGAGGTTACCTAATTTAGTAAAAATTATATTTTACGACGGATTATATTTTACAAAGGAGAAGTTAAAATGGGAAAACTACAACAGAAACTGTTGGCATTCGGACTGGTATTTTTACTGGTCTTATCTCTTCTACCCACAACTATGGCTAGTGCGGTAGAGATGACTGACAATCAAAAAGTGGGGTCTGAAGCTACAGAGATTGATGATCTTTTGCCTAATCCCACTAATGAGATAGAGCCGACAGAAGAAGATATTTCTGATGTTATGGAGATCTCTACTGAGGAGGAGCCAAAAGAATCAGATCCGGAAGGGACCGCTATCCTACAAAAGACAATTACCGTGTCGAACACCGATGATCAAGAACGGGTTGATCAAGCAGTCGCGGCAATTGATGGCAAACTATTGCGCCCTAAATTTGAAGACAAAGAGATCTTCCCGCTAATCAAAAATTTACTAAAAAATGAGGGTTTTGAGGATGTAGTAGTTACCAAAATGGATCCCAAACCAGTCTACCAGTATCCAATTGGTGATTTTTCCGAAATAGATGAGCAGGGGAGAATTACCAAATTCTTCTTTGCTGATCCTGACTCTAATGTATTTGCTTCAAATGCCGGAGAGCACAGGCGAGACACAAATTTTACTCTTACCAAGGGTGAAGCAACTGCTAAATGTCTGATTAAAATATTTGTTCCTTGGGATGAAACTAAAGTAAAAGAAATTATCAGCTCCAGAATTGTTGACAAAGTTAATTTTGAATCAGTTTTAGGTGACCAAACAGCAGATCAGGTAGTTAGCAATTTCAATCTGCCCTATCACGCTGATGGAAAGCTATGGTGTGATATAACTTGGGCAAGTAGCGATCCAACAATTGTCAGTATTGGTGAAAAGAAAAGTGAAGCCGGGGACTATGTCGGCAGGAATGCCTATTTCCCTGTTACTGTCAAACGAAGCGGTGAAGATAAGCAGATCACGCTTACTGCGACTTATGCTTTTAACAAAAGCAATGGAGAGCATATTAAATTAACAAAACAATATAATTTGACAGTCAAAGCGATTGATCTTTCTGAAATTGAAGACACGATGCGAAATGATCTGGACAAATATTTTGTTCCTGAAGTATTGACATACAGTGGTGAACTTGCCGGTCAAGATTTTGACGCGAATAATGTTTTAGGTGATTTCACACTCCCCCGTTCAGGAAAAATGGGGAGAGATACAAAGGATAAAGATGGGAACATAGTATCTCATGGCATCAAAGATCTGTACAAAAAATATCAGACATCCGGTCTCGGTTTTAGTTTTTACGACTTTGATCCCAATAGGGAATCCGTAGATGATCCTGAAGCTGGAATATTTCATAATTCCTTTGCCGCAAAGGTCAAGCGCCCCGTGGCGGGTGAGAAGCCGCTAAGTGTCGATCTCACAATGACCTTGAGACACAAGGAATACGATCTCCAAGTGTCAAAAACCCTGAAGTTGACACTTAATCCAATAGATCATGACCAATTCATGACAAAAGTAGATCGTTACGCGCGACTTATGGAACTTGCCAAGGCAAATTGGTTCGAAGCGCTCAACCGGAATGGTAATGAAGCGGCTGATCAGATAACAAAAGACCTTGGAAGCGTAAAAGAAATTCGTTTCCGAGACGGTATTGAGGGTACTGAAGAAGAACTGGAATTTATATACAATGCTAAAGAAGTTAAGGGCGACGGTATTGTACCGCAAGAACTACCCGGTTGGGAATCACAGGAAAGTTGGCGTCTTTTCCGTTCCAGTCGTCCTGATCTTCTAAGTCACGAAACTTTGCGTCTAGTAAAACAACCAAAATACAACACAGAGGTAACAGTTGACTCTGTATTGACTGTACCTGCTCTCGAAAGTTATCGCGAATATTTTTCTAATAATCCCAATACTTCCGAAGCGAAAAAGCTTGCTTCTCTTTTTGACCAGCCGATCAAGCTCAATGTGAAAATAATCGGTACAGATGGTGAAGCTCCGGAAGGCTACGGCGATCAGATCACGGGAACTTTTATTGTTAACGGTTCTAAACTAATTCACAAAAAGGAAGATCACGCGACCGCTAATGAAGAGTGGCTACGTTATGATTTTGAAGTAGAACCCGGTACAACACTGGGAGCTCTAACGCGAGAATTGCTTGCTCAAGAAGGTAGAGCAGTCAAATGGTCAGGGGGTATGTTAACTAGTATCACGATAGATGGCAAAACTAATACTAATCAGATTACTAACGGTGTAGGTTCATATTGGATGTGGTATCTGAACAATGAGCTGGGTCCGGTGATGGCTGATAGTTATGTGCTCCAAACTGATGACAAGGTAGAATGGCGTTTCGATAATGATCCATCATATCCCTCTGGCGTTGTTCAGGAGACTAGTGATCCTCCTCATACTGTAGACGCTACTCCGGACTATTGGCCGGGTTTTGCAGCTGCTGATAACAATAACGCGACTAAAGATTTTCCTAAAGTGGAAGAAATATTAAATCTCGAGTGGGGCAAGGAAATAGGAGAGATTGATTCCTACGGAACAAATTATAAATCAGACTTTTTGGTTGTAAAAGATCACATATTCCTAGCCAGCGATGATCTTCTTTATAAAATTGATTATGAAGGCAATATTGTGGCGCAGACATCTTTGCGCGCGGACATACTTTATTTTTCCCGCCTAGCCTACAACAATGGTTTGATCGTAGTGCCACTTAAAGGAGGAGCCTTGCAGGCTATTGATCCTGTCAATATGCAGACCGTTTGGGTAGCATCTAGTCTTGATTATTATAGTTATTGGGATCCCGAGGACAACTGGAATGAAGTAAAGCTTGAAGTGCAGAACCTTTCGACAACATATATTGACAACGGTATTGCCTATTCTGCGACTGCCGCTCCGATTCCCGGTGGAGAGACCGCAGGTGGTTACCTACGCGCTGTTGATATGACAACAGGGGAAACACTCTGGTTACATACGAACCGTGAAGGCGGTTACTACTGGAGTGGTCCGATAAAAATTGATGACTGGCTTCTGATCGCCGGTGATGATGGAATGTTACAGGCCTTTGAGGCAAAGACAGGAGCTTTAGTAGCTTCTCAGGATATTGGTAGTAAGGTTCGTTCAACACTGGTTCGTCAAGGTAATAAGATATATTTCACTACCTATGACGGGCATTTAGTAGAAGTGACAGTGAACACAAATTCGGGAATTTCTAATGCTCCATCTGAAAATGCAGTTAACAATCTTCATTTTGCGCTCAATCAAGAGGCCTCCGGCGGCGGTGTGGGTCTTTCTTTTGGTAAAGTGCGTAAAGTGAAATTTGCTCTTAAATCTACTTCTACGCCAACCATTAAGAATGGTAAAGCCTATGTTGGTGGTCTTAAAGAGGGAGGATGGCCCGGGAAGGGTGTATTTGCCGTAATAGATATTCAGTCTGACCCAATGAAAGTTATTGAAAGCTACACAACAGTTGGTGAAGTTAAATCTACTCCTTTGGTCCTGACAGGGAAAAATGGCAAGACTATAGCGTATTTTACAGCCAATAATGATACAGGAGAATTGCTCTCTTATAGTGATGGAAAAGTTGTGACAGCTTATACTCCCGGGTCCGGACAACGTCAGTACACTACTTCAAGCCCGGTTGTCACTCCGGATGGCGTGATTCTATATAATAACGACTCCGGTTATGTCTTTGCTCTACAGGGCGCTGCGGTTTCAAAGGATCCTGTTCCTACAAATGGAACTGAAGAGGGAACTGAACCTACCTCCACTGAGCCAATTAGTAAGCCTGTTGAGGATGCTAAACCTACTACTGAGACAATCAGCACGACTGTAGAAGACCCTGAACCTACCGACACAGTTATCGGCGAGGAAACTGAGGGAATGGATGTTACAAAGGAATCTGAATTAGCGACGGATAAAACGGTATCAACTCCTAAAGCTGAGACAAAGATAGATGTTACTAAGGAAGAAACAAATAAGGAAGATGTTCCCCGGACTGGAGAAAAAGCTCCTGAATATGTTGTGGGGTCGATTATAGTTGCAGCGGCTTTAATTCTGCTAGTAGGGAAGAAAAAATACCGTAGACAATAAGCTTTCGTTACCTGAGGGTGGAAACACCCTCAGGAAAATAAAAACTATACATATCCAAAGGATGCTGATGTGGATCTAAAAAAACAGAAAAAGTGGTTATATCTTGGTCTGGTAGTTTTCTTGGTAGTAATCATTTTTATTGCGATTGGGAAAAAAGAAGAACCCGCACAGAAAACAGCTAAATTTCAGTTATCAAGCAAGACTGTAGCAGATAAAATATTACCGTCACAAAAGGAAGGTTTTGTTGAAGATACTGAAACTTGTTATTTGATAACATCGGACAAGATAGACACAACTGAAACAGTTAGTTCAAATGCTGTCACGAGCAAAACAGTTTTAAGTTCAGTTGAAGAGGTTGAAACAACTATAGAAACTGAAAGGGCTCTCAAAACTAAAGCCATGAACTCCGGGAAGGAAACATCTGACAGCGCAAAAAGAGCTGTTTCCGTACCGACAAGAAAGACAACAAGTACTAGCAAAAAAGCAGGAAGAAAAACAGAAAATAAAGCTACGGTTTTAGTGACAACTCATGTTTCATCTGTTCCGACAATACCACAAAATACAAACACACAAAATCTCACAAAGGATACTATTGCTACTACTCGTGAGCCTACACAGGCGCTCACAAACGATACTACCGCGCGAAAACCAACCAGTACTACTACCGATAAGGCCACACAAGTTAATTCTACTACCTCAAAACCGACTGAAAGTACCAAAATTAATACTTGTACAATTGAAATTGAGTGTCGCAGTATTTTAGAAAATCTCGATAAATTAAAGGCGGGAAAAGAAGCCTATGTTCCGGCCAATGGCATCATTCTTAAGAAAATGTCAATTGAATTTAAGGAAGGGGAGACTTGTTTTGATATTTTGAAGAGAGCTTGTAAAAAGAGAGGCATACCACTTAAGTATAGCTATAGTAATGTTTACGCGAGCTATTATGTTGAAGGTATCAATAAACTCTTTGAATTTGATTGTGGCGCTGAATCTGGTTGGACCTATAAAGTTAATGGTCGCTATCCTCCCAAGGGAGCTTCCGCCTACATTGTAAAAAATGGGGATGCTATTCTCTGGCGCTATTCTTGTTCATATAAATAAGATATTTTTACTAAGCTGAATTTATTGAGAGTAGATAATGACAAGAAGAATTAGCAGAGAAAAAATTCTAAATCTCATCACTATCTTGGCTATACTGGCAATCATATTGTCAGGTTTATTTATTGTCGCTCATTTAAAGGGTTGGTTTGATAGAGAAACCCCGGTGGTACTGAACAAGAAATCCGGACTTGTTAATATTGAAAGGAAAGGGATAGCCTATTCCGTTGCTTCAAATACTGCCATTAGAGCTGGAGATCAGTTTAAAACAAAGGCTGGAGCAAAAGCGGAGTTTCTGATTGGTGATACATCAATATTAAAACTTGGCGCAAATTCAATAATTGAATTTGTATCTATTGATTCACAAACTATTGTTGAGCTAAAAAAAGGTGAGCTTTTATTGCAACAGCCGAGACCTAATGCAAACACTAGTGTTAAATTGGGTGCGGTTGAAATCAAACAACAGACAGGATCCCTCTTAGTTAATGCATACGAAAGCACAAAAACTGTTATGGCTTTATCAGGCACTGTAGCCATAGCGGATGATAAATTGACTCATTCTCTCAATAGTGGCGAAGTCGCTTTTTTGCTTGATACACAGGGGCATCAATATGAGATTGAAATTAGGGAACTTGAAGCAGAGACTCTCAGTAATGATCAACTGCAACAGCTTCTCGTGCTGTCTGATGATAGCAGCACTTGTTTGACTAAAGAGGAAATACAAGAAGTAGTAAGTAAGAGGACCCAAGAAGTCGATTTGGCCCGGAAGGTATCGCCGACAAATAATGTTAAATTTTCTTCAGAAACTGGGGAGAGTTTAACGCCTGCACAAGAAGGCGTAATCGGCGCTTATTGTACTCTAGAAATCCGTTGCGATTCTATTTTAGATAACAAAGAAAAGTTGAAGCCGGAGAAAGAGAAATATGTTCCAGATGACGGGATAGTGTTGTCTAGTCAAAAGCTTCGTCTGGAACCAAGCGAGACTGCTTTTGATGTCTTAAAAAAAGCTTGTTCTACTGCCGGCATACAGCTAGAGTACAGCTGGACACCAATATATAACAGTTATTATGTTGAAGGTATCAATCACTTGTATGAGTTTGATTGTGGTTTTGAGTCCGGTTGGACCTATAAGGTTAATGGCTGGTTTCCTAATTATGGGAGTTCAGTAAAAGCCTTGCAAAATGGAGATGTGGTGGTCTGGGTATATACCTGCGATGGCATTGGCGGTGATTCAGATGACTGAGGAACGTAGATGCTTTCTAGTAAGAATTAATAAAAGACCACAGATATTAGTACACTATATTCTTAAAGTCTTTATGGCTCTTATTATTACGATAACTTTTGTCATTGATGGTCCTGTCTCAGTGGCTTTAGGTAAGCCGGATGTCATTACAGTAGAGCAAGGACGTGAACTAAATGAAATTGAGAGTGACTGCGCGACCGATTTTGAGTCACAATTAAGTAGCGCTTTTGACAACACGGGTGACTTTTTATATGGACTAGGAGTTCCTGCAGTTGGTTCAATTGGTGGTGAGTGGCTTGTAATTGGCCTGCTCAGGGCCGAATATCCTGTAAGTAAGGCTTGGAGAGAAAAATATTGCCATCAAGCGGCAAACTATATTGTAGAGAATATGGACTCAGCCGGCAGGCTGCATCCGGCTAAGTCCACAGAGAATTCACGACTAATTCTGGCCTTGACAGCAATGGGTTATGATGCTTCAGATTTTGCAGGTAAAAATCTTATTGAGGCTTTGTCTGATCTGGAATTTGTTACAGCCCAGGGTCTTAATGGTCCAATCTGGGCCTTACTCGCGCTGGATTCTCATAATTATATGATTCCGCCAGCGGTAGAGGGAGCAAACCAGACAACTAGAGAAAATCTGACGGAGACAATACTGGCAAAACAGTTACCGGATGGGGGTTGGGCTTGGGGAGGTCATGAAGCGGAGCCTGATATTACTAGCATGGCTCTTCAGGCTCTGGCGCCGTATTATGAAGATAAAAAGGTTAGCCAAGCTGTAGATAAAGCTTTCATAAGTCTATCGAAAATACAAAACAATAAAGGTGAATATGCCAGTGGTGGGGTGATAAATGTTGAGAGTATTGCCCAGGTTATTACAGCTCTTACTACGTATAATATTAACCCCGCTACTGACAGTCGCTTTATTAAGAAAGGCCAATCCACTCTACACGCCCTAGCTGATTTTGCCATCAATAGTGGTGGCTTCAAACATGAAAAACAGGGCACTATTGACGGAATGGCAAGTGAGCAGGCTTATTATGCTCTTACCTCCTACTATCGCTTGCTAGCGGGAAAAACTAGCTTGTATGATATGTCGGATATTGATTTATCTAATTTTTCACCAGAAGTTGTTACCGATCATCGGAATTCAGCTTTGCAAAAGCTTGGGCAGAACAACCGATCGTTACTAATATGGGTAGTGATTGGCACAGTTGGTATTTTGTTGTTGGTAGCAATTGTCTGTATACGCTGGAAAATAAAACATGGCAAATATCACAGGAGCAATTAGATTGTGATTTCTTTTTTTGCTCGTGGTTGACTTAAATTTAAAATAATGAGAGACACATTCGCAAAATTTCATCCCGCTGTAAATATGCTATATTTCTGTGTAGCTATTATTTTAGCCATGTTCTTGGTTCATCCGGTTTATTTGAGTATTTCTCTTTTTTGTTCTTATGCTTTCTTTTTTACTCTAAATGGAAAAAAGAAATGGCGCTTAGCCTTAGGATTACTTATTGCGCTTATTATTTTGGCAATAATAAATGCCTTTATTAATTCTCGAGGGGATACCGTATTATTTTTATATTGTAAAAATCGTCCCTTCACTCTAGAAGCGCTCTATTATGGACTTTCTTCGTCAACAATCTTCGTTTCCGTTTTACTTTGGTTTTCTTGTTACAATATTGTCCTGTCAAATGACAAAATTACTTATCTCTTTAGTCGTATGGCACCTGCTTCGTCTCTTGTTTTTAGTATGGTAATGAGATTAATTCCACATTATCAATATAAAATTAAAGAAATTCGTAAGTCTAGGCAAGGTATTGGGAAAGTAGTTCCCAAGTTGGGTAAATTGGCTTATATATCCGGGGGCATTTCTGTTATTTCTATTCTAACTTCTTGGGCCTTAGAGGATGCAGTTATTACGACTGATTCTATGCGTAGCAGAGGCTTTGGCTCGGGGAAACGCAGTAGTTTTTTAAACTACACCTTTGATGGTAAAAATGTAATTGTCTGCTGTGTATTTATTATTTGTATTATGTTGACTTTGTCCGCTTTGATATCCGGCGCGTTAAAAGTTAACTATTACCCTACATATCAACAAAGAACACTTGACCTAGGCGGGATTGTTGGAGCGGTTTCATACTTTATCTTCTTATTTACACCTACTTTCTTGCATTGGCGAGAGGAGCTTATATGGCGCAAATCAAAATTGAAAATCTGAGCTTTACATATCCTCAAGCAAAAGCAAACTCTCTAGATAATATTAATCTACAAATTGATCAAGGAGAGTATATTACTATTTGCGGACGAAGTGGGAGCGGCAAAACTACTCTATTACATCATCTTAAGACAGTGCTTACTCCTCATGGCGAAAGGGAAGGCAAAATATTTTATGGTCAGCGAGAATTATCAGATCTTTCTCTACGAGAACAAAGTTCAATGATTGGTTTTGTGATGCAAAATCCGGATCAACAGATTGTTACTGATAAAGTCTGGCACGAGTTAGCTTTCGGCTTGGAAAGTTTAGGCTGCGATACAACTTCGATGCGGCTTAGAGTGGCGGAAATGGCCAGTTATTTTGGCATTCAAAACTGGTTTCATCGCGATGTGAACGAATTATCCGGTGGGCAAAAGCAACTTCTCAACTTAGCGTCAATTATGGCTATGCAACCTTCACTTCTTATACTGGATGAGCCTACGAGCCAATTAGATCCGATTGCTGCCGCGGATTTTCTTAATACAGTTCGCAAGATTAATTTAGAGCTGGGGACTACAGTCATTTTAACTGAGCATAGATTAGAGGAGGTTTTTTCAGTCGCTGACAGGGTCTTAATCATGGAGCAAGGGAAAATACTTATTGATGCTAACCCGCGCCATATAGGAGCAAAACTTTTTGCCCGGAATAGTGATTTAATTGCTTTATTACCTACGCCGGTTCAAGTCTTTTACCATTTAAAAGGTAAAGACGAGTGTCCTTTAACAGTACGGGAAGGCCGTAACTGGTTAAATCGCCAATTGCCCGCTGAAATAAAGTGTTCAAGTTTGCCACAAAGTTCATATATAGAGCCTAAGGACAAAGCCATTAATATGAAAAATATTTGGTTTCGTTACACTAAAGATTCCCCGGACATCTTGAAAGGAGTGAATTTTAATGTGCGTATGGGTAGTATTACCGCGGTTGTTGGTGGTAATGCTACGGGCAAATCAACATTGTTGAAAGCAGTATCCGGGATTGTACGGCCTTATTCGGGGGATATTAAAATTTTAGGGAAATCAATTAAAAAATATAAAGGCAATGAACTATATCAAAATTGTATTGCCATGCTACCACAAGACCCGGAAAGTATTTTTGTTAAAACGACAGTTGCCGGGGAACTGAAAGAAATGTTGCCTCATCATGGTCAACTAATAGAGAACATAGATAACATTGTTTCTAAAGTAGTAGAGTTATGTGAGCTTGCCGAGATAATGGACGCTCACCCTTATGATTTGTCCGGTGGTGAAAAGCAAAGAGTCGCTTTAGCGAAAGTGTTGCTATTAGAACCCAAGATATTAATTTTAGATGAGCCGACCAAAGGTATTGACAATCTATTTAAGAAAAAACTCGCGGCTATGCTCAAAGGTTTAACAGAACAAGGGGTAACAATACTTATGGTATCACATGATGTTGAGTTTTGTGCCCAATATGCAGATGATATCGCTATGATTTTTGATGGTAAGATTATTGCCGTCAACACTTCCAGACAATTTTTCGCGCGGAATAATTTCTATACAACTTCAGCGAATAGGATGAGTAGGCATGTTTTTCCTAATGCTATAACAGGCAAAGATGTTGTAGAGCTAGTAACCCTTAATCAGATTATATAGCGATATCAGATAGATTTACCTTGCCTTAGAGGAAAAAGGAGTTTTCATATTTTCAGAATGGAAATGTAAATGAGTAATAAGTCAGTAAAAGCAAACAGTATTAGAAGAAGGGTGATCTATTTTGTAGTTATTTTTGCGCTTATTCCTTTTACTATTTCTCTTAGTATTCGTTTTGCAGATCGTAGGGCCTATCTTACGAGCTTTTTTATTATTATTTATGCGCTAATTATGTTCATCAGCAATTTCGAACGCAAAAAACCACAGGCAAGAGAACTGATGGTCTTAGCAGTTATGTCTGCTCTGGCAGTAGCTTCACGTGCTGCCTTTATTTGGCTTCCTCATTTTAAGCCCATGTGTGGAATCATAATTATTACCGGTTTTGCCCTGGGAGCCAGTTCTGGATTTCTTTGTGGCGCCGTTTCAGCCTTTGTGTCCAATTTTATTTTTGGCCAAGGGCTTTGGACACCATGGCAGATGTTCGCTTATGGTTTAGCTGGTTTCATATCTGGAATCCTTTATAATAAGCATTGGCTTAAGAAAAACAAGTATTTTTTATCAACCTATGGCGCCGTATTAGTCATTCTATTAGTGGGGCCAATCTTAGACACATGCGCTCTGTTTACCTTGTCTTCTATTGTCAATAGAGAGGCGGCCCTCGCTATCTATGCATCGGGTCTGCCCGTAAATTTAATTCATGCCTTGGCTACATTTTTCACTATTTTATTAGCGGCAGAACCCTTAATTTCCAAATTAGAAAGACTTAAGGAAAAATACGGTTTGATGGAGGCAGTGAATTGAGATTTGATTCATACCATCCTCTTGTAAACTTTGTATTCTTCGCTTCAGTTCTGGTTATGGCAGGTAGCTTTAATCAGCCTGTTTTTCTATCGTTATCGCTTGTTACTTCGTTTGTTTGCTTATTTTCTATCAGGAAAAAAACAGCTGTCGTTACCGGCATTTTTTTATTGTGTTTTACCTTAGCTTACGCGCTTTATTACTCAACTTTCCATCATTTCGGAGTTACAGTCCTGAGAAGCAATGTAATTAACAATCAGATAACCGTGGAAGCTTTTGTCTTCGGTATGGTACAAGGCATCAAGATCTCCGCTGTTATTCTGTGGCTACGTTCATTTATGACTATTTTTTCTATGGACAAAGTTGTTTATTTATTGGGCTGTATATTACCTAAGCTGTCACTATTTCTAGCGATAACCTTACGTTATCTGCCACTAATTAATAAACGTTTCGCTGAAATCAAGGTCGCTAGAAAATGCATTGGACGTGGTATTGAGCAAAAGAACCCGGTCAAGTTTCTGAAAAATATATCTCAGGTTTTAGCCGCGACTGTAAATTGGTCACTAGAAGCTATGATAATCATTTCTAATTCAATGCGCTCTCGTGGTTATCAGCTTAGGAAACGAACAGCTTATGAACTTTTCAGTTTTGGTAGCCGTGATAGAATTATGCTGTTGGTAATGACTTTAGCTCAGACTTGTATATGGAGTGGGCACTTTTTGGATCAAACTAGGTCGATATATAATCCGGAAATTACAATTAACCAAATCACTATATTTAGCTATCTTTTTTATACGGTATATGCCTTTTATTGCTTGGTCCCGGTCGCGCTACAGTTGTATAATCATTTAAGGTTTGATTATTTGTTGGCAAAATATGATGAGGCGTTAATGGATATCTCAGATCCGGTATTGTATGGAAAGCAAAGATATTAGCAGTGAAAAAAAGCTTAATAAGCTCCACCAAGGGCAGTGGTTGATTTCAACTATAGCGAATAACGCCCCTGAGACCGCGATAAAATATGGGCTTGGTCTGGAGATAACGGATTTTGCTGTTGCCGCTATCTTGGATAAGGATTTATCAGACAAGATTTGTCAATTTCAGGAAATCTTAACTAAAATAAATTGTCCTTCCATATTACATGCCACCTATATGGAAATAACTCCGGCGGCTATAGACCCGGCAGTATTGCGCCTGACCTATAGCAGATATCTGCAGGCTTACCAAATTGCTCGAAAACTCGGTATTAACAGGATTGTGTATCACACAGGTTATACGCCGCAAATTTATCATCGCTGCTGGATGAAAGAAAGAGCTATTGAATTTTGGTTAGACTTTATAGATCAATTGGCTCCTGATGTTGAAATATTGTGGGAGAATGTACTGGAACAGGATCCGTATCTTCAGTTAGAGATTTGTCAGGCAATTAATGACTCTCGTTTTCGGGCCTGTTTAGATCTTGGACATGCTAATTCTGTTAACTCCTCCTATTCCTTGACAGAATGGATTTCAGCCCTCGCGCCTTGTTTATCGCATGTCCATCTTCACGATAATAATGGCTTACAAGATTCACATCTGGATTTAGGTAAAGGTAGTATTGATCTCGAGGCTATACTTGACCACTTATTTAGTCTTTGTCCGGGAATATCCGTAACTTTAGAAGTACCGGAGCCTGAACTATCTTTGCGCTGGTTAGGTGATGCCGGCTATATCTAAAATGATTGTCGGGATATTGTCGCTTCCTTGGATAAGATAGTAAGGAAAGCGGCGAGAAAAATGATAACATTGAATATACTATATAAAGGAGAACTGTCCTGAGAGATGGACATATGAAGTGAGAGGACTTATGGATGAGCAATCTAAACAAGTGCGTCTAAATGAATTGATAAGTCAGATTAGACCACTACATGAGGCAGTAATGAAGGAAGCTGAAGCATACCAGGTGAGCCTGGCGAAACCACCGGGAAGTCTCGGTAAGCTTGAGGCGATGTCTATCCAAATGGCGGGCATTACCGGCCAGATTCATAACGAAATTAACAAAAAAGCGATCCTGGTTTTTGCCTCTGACAATGGCGTTCAAACTGAAGGGGTCTCAATAACACCTCGTAGCGTCACCATGCAGCAGGCAGTCAATATGACATATTATAAAACCGGCATGGCCGCTCTGGCGCAACATTTTGGTCAGGAAGTTATAGTCGTTGATTTAGGCATCTATGATCCCTACAATTGCGCCGCTATTCACAAGAGATCTCTGGGCAGGGGAACCAAGAACATTGTTAAAGAAGCCGCTATGACTAGAGAACAAGCCTTAACCGCTATCTTGACGGGGATTGAGACAACCAAGATGGCAGTTGAGGCCGGTTATCAAGCTGTAGGCGTGGGTGAAATAGGTATTGCTAATACTACGACTTCAGCGGCGGTCTTTTGCGCTCTGACTGACACACCTTCCCGGGAGGTCGTGGGCAGAGGCGCGGGTCTTTCCGATGAGGGTTTCGCCAGAAAGATCGCCATCGTAGCCGATGCTATCCGTCGGCTTGAACCCGACCCGAGCGATGTTGTTGACGTCTTATCTAAAGTCGGGGGCTTTGATATTTGCGGTATGGTGGGAGCCTTTATCGGCGCGGCAATTGAAAGGATCCCCGTGGTGATTGACGGCTTCATTTCCGTAGTAGCCGCCTTGGCAGCGGTACGCCTCGCGCCCATGGTTAACGGTTATCTTTTCCCATCACATCAATCCACTGAAAAAGGATATCTCCTGGCTGCCGCCGAGCTTGGACTTTCGCCTTGGCTTAATCTCAATATGAGATTGGGAGAAGGTAGCGGTTGCACAATAGCGCTAGAGATACTGGCGTCCTCCTGCGCCGTAACCAATAATATGGCGACCATGGCGGAGGGATTAATTGATGACAGTTATCTTGACCCCTATAAAGGCAAAGAAATTTTTGATTCCTAAAATTGAAAATTTTAGCTAGTATACGGCAACGATGAGGTGATATCTTGGCATGATCTTGGTGTTGGGCGCCAGAGGTAGTGGCAAAAGTTTGTGGGCGGAGCAAAGAGCTCGGAAGTCAAAGCGGCGGCGTTATTATATCGCGACTATGAAGCCATATGGCCCGGAAGGTACAAAGAGAATAAATCGGCATCGCGAGCAACGAGCAAAAGATCACTATACCACTTTAGAGAAATATGGCAGCTTAGCGGGGCTAAAGTTTAGCCATTCAGATTTGGTATTGCTGGAAGACATTTCAAATTATCTAGCCAATCTGATTTTTGCCTTAGGCCTTGACCCTGTCGCGGCTATAGAACAGGCCGAGCAGGAATTGTCGGACTTGGGAAAGACAGGGGCGGAGCTAATCCTGGTTAGTCTTAGTTGTAATGTTGATCAGGAATATGATACTGAGACCAATAGTTTTATTTTGGCTTTGACTGAGTTGAACCGGAGATTATCGGCGCTAGCTAAGGAAGTAGTATTAGTAAATGATAATGTCGCTCATATGCTAAAGAAGGAACAGTTATGAATTTCAATTCTCTGAAAATTGCTATCTCGACATACAGTATTCTGCCGGTTCAACAGATTGATTGGACAGAGGAGAATCTTAGTTCTACTGTCAACTATATACCTATAATTGGTGTTTTCAGTGGACTTTTGCTTTGCGGCTGGCACCGGTTGTGTCTTATATATATACCTTATAGTATTCTATTTTCCGCCCTTGCCACCTTAATCCCGGTTCTGATCTCCGGCGGTATTCATGTAGACGGTTATATGGACACTTGGGACGCTCTGGGTTCTTACCAGAGCCGCGCCAGAAAATTAGAGATCATGAAAGATTCACATAGCGGCGCCTTCGCCATGATTTCCCTTATAGCGCTTCTGATTTTGGAGCTTGGTCTTTGGCAGGTTCTGGCCTCCAGCGCCTCACGAACAATCCTGGTTGTCGCTCTAGGACAAATCCTTGCCCGCTCGTTATCGGTTATGGCAGCGGGAATTCTGCCGCGAGCCAAAAAAGAAGGCATGATGCATGATTTAACCTCACAGATTTCCAATCGTCGTCTCATGGTAACCATGCTAATTATCTCCTTGATAGTCTCAGCGCTGATGGTTATAGCTTCATTAATTCACGGTTTGGCGGCAATTAGTCTCGCCGCGCTTACCCTGCTCTATTACTGCCGCGTGGCTCGCAAACAATTCGGTGGCGTGACTGGGGATACCTCCGGCTTTGCCGTAGAAATCATATATTTGTCAGTAATAATTGCCGTCGCGGTAAGCGAAATCGTACTAAGGCAGATTTAGAATGGTAAAAGAAAACAGTTTCAGTCTAATTTTGATCAGGCATGGTCGCACGGCCTGGAATACCGAGCGCAGATATCTGGGAAGAACCGATTTACCTCTTACTGAAGAAGGAATGAGAGAACTAAAAGACAAATGGCCGTCACCGCCTCAATGTCGCTATCTGTATGCCAGCCCCGCGCGGCGTTGTCTGCAAACCGCTGCTATAATTTTCCCTGAGCGGGAGTTAACCGTTGTAAATGATCTGCGCGAAATTGATTTTGGCTATTTTGAGGGCAAGACGGCTCAGGAGATGAGTGATGACCCTATATATAGTGACTGGTTATCTTCAGGCGGCCTAGCCCCGATTGCTGACGGCGAGCCTTTAGATTTTTTTATCGAACGCTGTGCCAATTCATTCCGGCGCGTAATGAAACAGCTCGCTAATAAACCACCGGAGCGCGAAGCTAATCCCGCCACTGATTTTTTAGCGGCTTTTGTTGTCCATGGCGGCACGATAATGGCTTTGATGTCCAAGTTCGCCAATCCGCCCCGCTCCTATTTTTCGACAAGGCTGGACTGTGGTGAAGCTCTGATTTGCCATTGGGATGGACAGCATCTGATAGACACAGGGATTAAATGATATGGTAATATACGCGTTGGTTGCCATCCTAATAGCTTTTTTACTGGATTTGCTGATTGGTGATCCGCAGGATTGGCCGCATCTGGTTAGGGCGCAAGGAACGTTAATCCGATTTTTAGAAAGATTCTTGTACAAGTTAAAGAATAAACGCGAAGGTGGCGCTATCTTGGTGTTTATTGTTGTGTTGGTGAACGCCGCTTTTTTTATCGGTCTGGCAATTGTGACCTGGATTTTGTCGCCGTGGCTTTATTTAGCCTGGGAATCAATTCTCGGTTGGCAGGTATTGGCCGCTCGTAGCTTGTCGCGAGAAAGCATGCTGGTATATTTTGCTCTGCGAGATAAAGGCTTGATAGAGGGCAGAAAACGCGTATCTTATATAGTGGGTCGTGACCCCACATCTCTTGATGAAGAGGGTGTGACGCGAGCTACTGTTGAGACTATAGCGGAGAATACCGCCGACGGAATAATCGCGCCCTTGTTCTATATGCTGATAGGTGGCGCTCCTCTGGCGGCCATCTACAAGGCCATAAATACAATGGACTCAATGCTGGGTTATAAAAATGATAAATATCTGGATTTTGGACGCGCGGCGGCCCTAGTAGATGATTATGCCAACTATTTGCCCTCCCGCTTGGCGGCGCTACTGATGATTGTCGCCGCGGGACTAGGCGGCTTTTCTACTACTGAGGCCTGGCGAGTCTGGCACCGCGATCGCCGTAAACATACCAGTCCCAATTCCGGTCAGACAGAGGCAGTAATGGCGGGAGCCTTGGGCATAGTTTTGGGCGGAGCTTCTAGTTACGGGGGCCGGGAAGTTGTAAAACCTACTTTGGGTGATTTCCGACGCCCCATTGAGCTGGAAGACATCAGACGTTCTCAGAAAATTATGTGGCTGACGACACTATTGATGCTTATGCTCATAATTGCTCTCAGAGTTTTTTTGCTCCTGGTAATCGGGAGCGATGTTCCGAGCCTATAGATCAAAATCGCCCTCAAGTTTTTCTCGCCCCTGTCCGGATGCTTTTGCCGCTTATGTAGGTAGATAACAACCCTCATCTTTTGTGCCGTATTATTTGTGGTCGCGTTCGTAAAAGACTAATTGTTGGCAGTTTAAGTGAGGGACAGTGATATTGTCTGTTATGATAGTTATTACTTGATTAGCTGGTCTTGGGGGTAAATATGACCTTTCCTGAATATCAACATGGGGGAGACATTTACGGTATTACCGGGATAAGAAAGGATTTCTCGATCAATCTTAATCCTTTGGGGATGCCTGCGGCGGTTCAGCAAGCGATTTGCGACAATGTCAGTCACTATGATGTTTATCCTGACCCTTATTGTCGTGAATTAGCAACTAAACTCGCTGCCAGATGGGGTTTTGATCTGAGCTGGCTTTGCTTTGGCAATGGGGCGGCGGACTTGATCTTCCGTTTGTTTTTCGCTTTGAAGCCGCGACGTATGTTGACATTGGCGCCGACTTTTTCTGAATATGAAGAAGCCGCTAAACTGGTTGATTGTGATATCTCTTATTACTATTTGAGTGCCGATAAGGACTTTGTCTTGGCGGAAGATATCTTGACCTTGATCACTAAAGATCTGGATCTGGTTTTTATCTGTAATCCTAACAATCCAACCGGTCTGTTGGCTCAAGCGGAATTAATGACGAAACTGGTTAAGCGTTGTGCCGACTGTGGGGTAGTGCTGGCGGTTGATGAGTGCTTTATGCCTTTCACAACTGGCAGATCTCTTCGAGATCAACTGTTATCCTTTGACAATCTGATTATTTTTCGCGCCTTTACCAAAATCTATTCTATGGCCGGATTGCGTTTAGGTTATATTATGTGTTCCAACGAAAAATTAGTTCACTCGCTGCGCCGGATAGCACAGCCGTGGGCTGTGTCAACAGTAGCCCAAGTGGCGGCGCTGGCCGCTCTGGATGTGCCTGACTGGATTAAGGACACAGTGAGATTAGTAGCGACTGAGCGCGAGCGGGTTGCCTCGGGTTTGGAGAGATTGGGACTAAAAGTTTTCCGCGGTGAAGCTAACTATATATTATTTTGTTCTCAATTTCCTCTTGACGTGTTATTACGTGAGAGAGGTATTCTGATCCGCTCCTGCGCCAATTTTGTTGGCTTGGATCAGAGCTATTACCGTATTGGTATCAAGACAAGAGAAGAAAATTCCTATCTGCTAAGGCAGCTAGAATCGGTTCTAACTTCTGTCTAACATAATTGATCTTGCTAAACAGTGACTCCTTACGTAAAATCTATAGGATATGTCTGAAGTTAAAGTAGTAAAAACTGATAAAAAGGAAATAGTCATACCTGACGAAAGAGGCCTAGGCAACTGGTTACTTAGGCTGTTAAAAGGAATCTTGATTGGGATCGGAGCGATTTTACCGGGCTTGTCAGGTGGAGTGCTGGCAGTTATCTTCGGTGTCTATGACCATATGATGGTTTTCTTAAGCAGTCTTACTAAGGATTTTCTGAAGCGTCTGCGTTATTTTCTGCCCATTGGTATCGGTGGGGTGATTGGCATTTTGATTTTTTCTGTGGCCGTAGCCTATGCCTTTAGTTCCTATGAGCCGATCTTTGTCTGTTTGTTTTTAGGTTTTGTCGTTGGTACTCTCCCTACAATATTCCACAAGGCCGGGTCTGAAGGCAGAGGAACCGGGGAGATGCTTAGTCTCTTGCTGGGCATGTTAGTCATCATTGCCCTTATGTTGATGGGTGGAAGTTATTTGCCTCAGTTGCGGCCCAGTTTTCCTGTTTGGATAGGAGCCGGCTTCTTGATTGGTATCGGGGTGATAATACCTGGCTTATCGACATCAAACTTTTTGATGTATCTTGGGCTTTATGAAAAAATGGCTCAGGGTGTTAAAGATTTAGAGTTTACGGTCATAATTCCAATTATGATTGGTGTTGCCTTAACTGTGATTATGTTGGCCAAAGGCGCTACTTGGCTTTTTCGACACCATTATTCGATCGTTTATCATATTATCTTTGGTCTGGTGGTAGGTTCGTGTATCGCGATTGTGCCGACTATAGTTGTACCGGCCTTGCGGCAACCGGGACTGAACGAGATGGGATTGACTTTTAGGGTGGCGGTGGTGCTTTGTGTAGCAATGTTTGTTGTAGGCGCGTTTCTATCTTATTTGTTCAGTCTCTTAGAAAAGAAATATGAAACTTGATTCTTGGTCCATAGTCCGATATAATCCCAAAGTTAACATATGTATGAATCTATAATGACGGTAAAGTTATGAAAAGTTCACAAAAATGACACAATTGTCCGATATTGTGATTCTATAGTAGCTTGCCAGTGCTTATGATTGAGAGTAAAATGTTGACTAACTTCATTAGTTTTGCCTCTAACGCCGGCGTCGCGTGTTGTGACGCTTCAGTTAGTTGGTAGAATCGAAATGAGAAAGATTTTATGAAAAACAAAAACAAAGACATTAGTCTATCTGATATCACTTCGTCTCCCATCCGTTCTGCCGGGCTTAGGAAGCCCAAACGCAAAACAATGCGCCTACTCCAGCGTTATCACAATAACGCTCCTGTAGGTCTAGGCAGACGGATATTGTTTCTGGGCTTGCCAACTCTGGCAGCAATTCTGGTGGTAGCCGTTCTTGTTGTGCAGATTCAAGTGGCTATGGGTCTGCAGACCGATATCAGCTTTGAGCGTCCCGCTAAGAGTGACTTTGAAGTTGATAGTTTGCCTGAGAATCAGGTTGGTCGTGACATAACGCCGGGCGAGATTGTTTTGTTAGACGAGATAATCGAGACTGAGGACGCTACAGAAGAACAGACCGCGGAAACAACACAAGAGGTGACAGAAGAGACTGAAGTTGAAGCAGAGACAGTAGCTACTGAAGCTGAAGCGAAGAAGGCAGCGGCCAAAGTGGCAACCGAGCCTGTCAGGTCGGAAGAACCAAAAACCGTCT
>DUNL01000169.1 GCA_012839385.1 Clostridiaceae bacterium | reverse complement strand
TCCATGGATATGATCTTCACCTTACCGGTCATACCGGCTTCCCGCACTGCCGTTGCGGCGCCACTACCACCGGCAGCCTCAACACAAGCTATCCCAGCGAGATCTGGGAATTTCATCAGCAAAGTGGCAGCTGCCTGAGCAGCAACATTGGGATCTGACTGTGTGTCAGCAATCTGGACAATTTCGATGTCCGGATAGTTGGCCAATGCATCTTTGT
Organism: Clostridiaceae bacterium; assembly: GCA_012839385.1. Lineage (GTDB taxonomy): Bacteria > Bacillota > Clostridia > Saccharofermentanales > DTU023 > UBA1046. Next base: position 1,530 of record DUNL01000169.1, on the reverse strand, counting down.
AGCCCTGAATACGCTCTTCTAGGTTAGACTGACCTGGTTTGGTCATGAGAGCGACTTTGCCCTTGCCACCCACTAGATCAGCAAGCCTTAGCCCACCTTCATAACCCGCCTGGTGGTTGCCTGTACCGACAAAAGCTAGTCTTTTGGAGCCTGGCAGATCTGCGTCTACGGTTACCACAGGAATACCGGCATCAACGGCCTTATCCACAATGGCGTCTAATGATGGTTCAAAACCTACAACCACGATACCTTGAGGCTTCTTAGCAATAGCCTGCTCAAGGGCGGTAATCATGGCTGCCATATCATAATCAGCAGGCCCAACATACTCAGTACGAACTCCTAGACACTTGCCCGCCATCTCCATGCCCAGCTTATGGTCATAGAAATAGTCAATACTGCCAAGGGCAGATACTTGAATGTACAACTGATCCTCCAACGGCAACTTAGCTGCCCCGGCACTAAGTGCAATACCTAGTACCATTGTTAGAATAACGCCAATGATTGTAAGTCGTTTCATGTCTAAATAACCCCCTATTATCTTTATAGTGTCCTGTTATTCAATTGTCCATATACCTCTAAACATCACCTCTCTAGTGGAGCCTACGGCAATTAGCTGTAACACTGGAATGACTGAAGATTATGCTTGGTAATAACCGTAGGTCGCACAAAATCTGTAGGCCCATATTGGGTACCTGCAGTGATCACATCAAAGAGGATTCGAATAGCCCGATACCCTTGCATAAAGGGGTCTTGAAAGATCACTGCTCGGATAATCCCCTTTTCGATAAATGGTATAGTATCTCTCATGAGATCTGTCCCCACAAGTCTTACATCACGGTATCTTTGACTTGCCAATAATGCATGGCTTCCACCGATAGTGGCGGTAGCCGTATTGATATAAACACCGTCAATATCGAGCGTAACCAACTCTTCTGCCAACTCGTATGCCAAAATAGCATCATCATGGGTTTCCACAACATCGATTATTTCAATATTGCTGTCATGTGACCTGATGGCATCGAGAAATCCCCTTACCTTTTCAGCATGGTCTGTAACATCTTGAAATCCAGTAAGCACTGCAACTCTGCCCTGGTAGTTGAGTAAATTGGCCATTAGGTCGCCGGCGATCTGTCCATTGTTATAGGAATCGGTACTGACACAAGTAAGACGCTTACTTTCGGGAGCGTCTGTGGCAATGGTGACAACTGGTATATCTTTTTCAACTACCCGGTTGATGGCATCGTTGAGCTGCGTGCGATGCCCCGGACAAATAGCCAGACCATGGATACCTAATTCCAGCAGCCGATCAATACAGTCAACTTCCTTACCGTCCCCAAGTTTTTCCGTTTTCATGGATATGGTTTGTACATTATGATCAATCAGACTGTCATTAGCAGCATTAATACCCGCCTCAATATCCGGGTAGAATCGGTATTCAGCCGGAAACACACAACCGATTTTGAGCTGGTGTTTGCGAGACAAGGACTTGGCAATAAGATTGGTCTCATACCCCATCCGTCTCGCTTGGGC
>DUNL01000101.1 GCA_012839385.1 Clostridiaceae bacterium | reverse complement strand
CCTTTATCTCTTTCAAGAAGGTTGTTAATCCGCTGTAACTCAATACGGCAATAGTAGGCTTCATATTCTGTATCCTCCCTAGGTCAAAAAGGACAAGGTTTCATCGGCCCGATTTCATTGCTTTTCTCCCTTCATATAATTACAACTAAGTAAATTTTATCCTACATGAGGTGGCTTATCAAGGTAGCTAGGAGTCCCTTCCCTGCTTCCCTGATGCCGGGGAGTACATGTCACTCCCTGAACAGCAAGACAATAAGGAGGATAAAATGAACAAATATAGAATAATTTCAGACAACTCAAACACGCATTCTGCGGAAACATCTCATCCCTTTTCATGGAAAGCCATGCATCAAGGCGTTCAAAGCGTAGAAAGAGAGCCATCCGCAACTTACAAACTCTTCATGCAAGGATTGCCGACAAGCGAAAGAATCAAACTTGGAAAATAACTGAGGCGGCTTATTCGGATGTGGGAGAACCGGCGATTGGCGGCAGTGTCCCGGACTCCTTGTCGTTGGATAGAGAGAAAACTCCAAAAGATCGAGGAATGCTCGACCAAAACAGCCCTGGATCTGGGCCAAGTATGTGACAAGGGGAGTGATGTCTGGAACTAAGCTTGCGATCCGGCGGAACTTTATGTCAACTACAAGGGAGGCATACTGATGAAGAAAACTCTGATTATCGCGTTGACCTTGCTGGCAGTGGGACTTCTGTCTATTGGTGTAAATGCTGGACCTTCGGGGGAAATCTTTGTTTATAGTGCATCCGGTCCTGAAATCACCGGCCCGATTATTGAATTGTTTAACAAGACATATCCTGATATCAAGGTAGTTAAAATCCATGCAGGAACACCGGAGCTGTTTTCCCGTATTCGAGCCGAGAAAGGTAATCCTGCAGCAGACGTAATGTTTGGAGGAGATCCATTACTTTATGATCGTGAAGCAGATTTGTTCGAAGCCTTTGTGCATCCTGAGAGAGAGAATTTTGCCACCCTTGATCCCAACAATATCTGGAATCCATTTACCATCTTCGTTCAGCCACTCATAGTCAATACTAATCTAGTCAAGCCCGAGGACTACCCGGAAACGGTGTTAGAGGTTCTGGAAAATGGCCCAAAATGGAAGGCCAATGGTGGCATTGCTCTAGCAGCCCCTAACACGTCTTCCACAGGGTGGACCATAGTAAGTGGTATTGCCACCGCCCACGGATGGGACTTCATCGAGAAGCTAATGCCTTACGTATCTGTAACTAATGGTTCTGATGCGATGTTTAACGCAGTGAAGGACGGCGAGCTACCAATCGGCTGGATTAACGAGGATCTAGGATATCAATGGGGGAGCGCGGGGATAGGGGTAAAACTCATCTATCCCAGTGATGTAGTCACCATTCAAATGGACGCATATGGATTAGTCAAGAATGGCCCCAACCCGAAACTGGCCAAGATTTTCCTAGAGTTCTTAGGCACTAAAGAAGTCCATGAAGTCGCTTCCCAGATTGTGAAACGGCGTTCAGTGCGTAATGATGTGGAACCGCCCGGAGGCCTACCGGAACTCGAAGGATTGAATCTCTACTATGCTTCCGAGCCTAGAGATGTCGTGACAGATAGGTTCAACGCGATTATAGATCGAGGAAAGTAGTGGCGAGAGAGCCGAATGTCTTCGGGCATTCGGCTTTCCCTAGAACTTGGCACGAGGTGCATGTAATGAGAATAAACAAACAGAACACAGGGGTTTTAGTCCCGAACCCTGTGCGAAGCACATCCCCTTGGTCCGCGCTAAGAAGAAGCTTGAAAGACCCCTGGCTGGTTATCAGTATATTGATCACGCTACTGGCGGTTATCTTGATCATCATACCGCAATACCGCATTTTCGTTTCCTCAACTGAACAGGCAAAGGGCAAGTTCTGTGTCAAGACGTCAGTTGACGGGGCACTCGAGACTGTTCATGATGCCAACAAGGGGTTTACGGCCATCGATGATACTGGTAGGTTAGTGATCAAACGGGATAACACCCCTCTCTTTGCTCTGCAGAGCCTTGATGAAAGAACTCTTGCTCTTCATGCCATCGGTGGTGAGAAAACCGAAGCGGAGATCCTGGATGATGGGAAGGTGCATCTATGGGGTAAAGGTTTTGATGTTGCTTTGTCTCAGGAAGTACTTGGCCGTTCCATATTTCAGGCAGCCGTCAAACCGGCGCCCTTACAAGTAGTAAAGCTTGGCACCAATGAAGTAGCCATCACCTACCACACCGGCGCTTTCCTAAATTTCTTCGAAATAGAGCATACGCATGGGCTTAGCAACTACCGGGAGTTTTTCACTAATAATCGATATGTCAGCGCCATTAAGAACAGCTTAGTTGTGGCTATGTCGTCCTCGCTTCTGGCTGGTATACTAGCCATATCATTGGCCTACTTGTTTGCGCGCTACCATTTTCCCGGCAAAGGAGCGATGGTTGCCTTGATCACTATGGCTTCGGTATCGCCTCCTTTCCTGGGAGGGTATGCATGGCGCATGCTCCTAGGGAGCCAGGGTATTTTGACCAGGGCACTAAGCCTGGACTTCACCATAGTGGGACTACATGGCGTCATTTGGGTGATTACCTGGCTAATCTTCCCACTGATTTTCTTACTCACCTACGACTCTTTTACCGCTATCGATAATTCCCTGATCGAGTCCTCAATGAGCCTAGGCGCTAACAAAAGCACTACTTTGTTTAAAGTGATCATTCCTTTAGCTATGCCAGGCATAGTAACCGGTATATATCTAGGCATGATGACCGCGTTTTCCGACTTTGGAACTCCCTGCGTCATCTCCCTCAACCTCAATGTCTTGCCTGTCATGGTCTACCAGCAATATATGAACGAGGTGGGCTCCAATTTTCCTATTGCCAGCACGGGTAGTGTGATCATGATTTTGATCTCAAGTGCCATGCTAATGGCTCAGCGGACGTATCTGGCTACCAAGGCGTATGCCTCTATTTCCGCTAGAACCCTGGACCTCATGGAACCGCCCAGACGACAGAAGATACTAATCATGGGTTTTGCAGCTCTTCTTATTTTTGTAGGTTTCATACCACATTTGACAGTAACCCTGACTTCTTTCTTCCAGTGGCGGTCGGGTGTTGTCAGTCCCTTATTCACTCTGGAAAACTACGTTCGGATGGTCCGTTCCGAGTTGAACTCCATCTATGTTAGTTTCTTCTTGGGGTTTACCACTACACTGCTTAATGTCGTGTTTGGGGTGGCCATAGCTTACATTGTTGTCAGAACACGCTACCCGGTAATCTCAGAGCTCTTAAACACGATTGTGATGATACCTTATATTATTCCAGGTACAGTCTTGGCCATCGGATTCATCATGATTTTCAACCAGCCGCCGATTCTCATCACCGGTACCTGGCTCATTTTAGTATTGGCGTACTTCGCAAGGAAACTGCCGTACTCTGTAAAGACTGCCGAGGCGGTGCTCTATCAGATTCATCCTGACTTAGAGGAAGCGGCCAAAAGCTTGGGCGCTAAACCAACCAGGAGTTTCTTCGATATAACCTTTAAGTTGGTGATTGGTGGAGTGATTTCGGGGGCGACCCTATCGTTTCTGCAAGTGATGACAGAGATCAGTTCAACGATTATTCTATACCGGCCTCCTTGGAAGCCGATGACTGCTGTGATCTTTGAAAATACCACCAGAGCCGGGTCAGACTTTGGGGTGGCATCAGCGATGACAGTGGTTCTCATGCTATGCTTGTATACTCCTTTATACTTCATAACCAAGCGCACAAGGATGGATTCAAAGGAGGGCAACAGCCTTGCGGCCTACTACTAAAACCGCTACTTCAGTTGGTGTTAGGATAAGAAATATCTCCAAATCCTTTGGCAAGACCGAAGTGCTCAAATCTGTTGACCTAAATATTCAACCAGGTGAGTTCTTCACGATCATTGGGCCATCAGGTTGCGGAAAAACGACACTGCTGCGCATCATCTCAGGATTCTATCAACCGACTGCAGGGAGCGTCTTGTTCAACGAAAAGGATGTCACCTATTTGCCACCATGGGATCGGAATATTGGGTTTGTGTTTCAAAACTATGCTCTTTGGCCCAATATGACCGTCTTCAATAACGTAGCCTATGGGCTTAAGATCCGGAAAAAACCCATGGACGTCATTCGTGACAGAGTCAAATGGGCGCTAGAAGTAGTCGACCTTTCGGGTGTGGAGAGACAGCATCCTGACCAACTCAGTGGTGGGATGCAGCAGCGAGTGGCCATTGCTCGGGCCATAGTCATCGATCCGTCTCTGCTTTTGCTGGATGAACCCTTGTCTAACCTAGATGCAAAGCTGCGTGTATCGCTACGCAAGCATATCCGGGAGATTCAAACTGACCTTGCGATTACTGCCGTCTACGTTACCCACGATCAAGAAGAGGCTTTGGAAATCTCAGATAGAATCGCTATCCTGAACGAGGGAGAACTGCAGCAATTCGGGCGACCGGAGGATGTCTATGAAAACCCATCCAATCATTTTGTTGCGGGTTTTCTCGGTGAGGCTAACATCATTGAAGGTAGTGTAACAGCCTCAGGCTACTTTGAAGCAGGTTCAGTCAAACTAGATGTCTCCGGCAACCGTCCGGACATCAACACCCGAGCCACTCTGATTGTCCGCCCTGAGAATATCCAGATAGTAAATGGCGGTAACGGGCACGTGGAAGCGACTCTAGTCAAACGGTATTATCTCGGTGCGCTAAAGCGCTTCGTGGCGCAATTGGATGACGGAACCACGCTTTACTTAGGGACTTTTAACGATCATGCCGTTGGAGAGAAAGTGTGGCTGGAGTTTGGCAAGATGCGCCTGATCTGTGAGGAGGAAGTCCATGTATCAGCTTAATCTACCTGATATCGACGAACAGTTTGGCAATCTCATCGCCTTGCGAAAAATAGAGGAACAGGGTTTTCCGGGAATAGCTCAGTTGTTCATTGCTTCTGTGATCCAATGCCAACCATTGGCTGAAGTGGAGCTCCTAAGTGCGATTGGTACACCTATCGTGGTGACAGAGCTATCGGCTGAAAAGACTCCGATATCGCACATCCGCACCTATGATGCCGATTGTTGCCTGATTAGAGAAGAAACTGTAGTCTACGGCGATACGGCTGGTGTTCGCTTGAGCTTTTCTCTCAAAGATGATCAACCCGAGGAGCTTGGTCTGAATCTACAAGTTTCCGGCGGGTTACTTATGTCTCCACAGGGCGTGCCCTATCATTGGAAGGAGGAAAAGCTTATCCAGGGAGTCTTCCATAAAAGTCAGCTTGATGTCCACTGGCGGGATAAGATCAGTATGCGGCTAAATTTTTCAGAGGTTTTCACCACCCAGGGTCTAGACAGCATAGTTGAAGATGAAGTAGAAAAACGCCTGTACTTCTCCACCTTCAATGCCAAGAAGAGATACACGTATTGGGTCAGTAAGGAAAGTCGTCAGCGAATGCAGGCTGGCTCTACAGCGCCTTTCGAGAAGGTAGAAGGCCGTAACCTGGTATATGTGGGCAAATTGCCACTTCTCTTGAGGCAAGGTGAGAGTAAAGACTACGTGTTCACTGTCTCCGTGATTAACGGACCAGCCACCTTCCGACAAGGTTTAGCTTCTGTGAAAGCCTTTACTGAGCTGAAGTCTGCTAAGACACTGGCGTGGCATGAATTCAGCTCTAAGGTGCCGGAGCTCGAGTCACCCCACACAGAATTGGTAGATACATTCTACAAGAGCTGGTTCGTGCTGTTCTCCAATCAAATTCAGATGGATGATCCACGCTTCGTTCATCCTTTTACTTCTGTGAATAAGTTTCACTACTATAATCAGTTCTTCTGGGATTCCGGCTTCCATGCCATACCGTGGATCTGGCTTAATGACAAAACACCGGCGGAATCGGAGCTCAAGAACTTTGTGCTCAACCAGTGGCGCAACGGGATGATTCCGTATGAGCTATTTCTGTATGATGTCAATGGTAGAGAGTGGATGGAGACAGATGCTCTAACCACAGCGGCGACCCAACCTCCGGTACTTGCCATTTCACTCATGGAGATCTTCCGGAAGTTTGGCAACCGTGAATTCTTGGAGTTCTTCTATGAGCCTCTTTTGCGGTATGAGCAATGGTTGTGGAAATATCGGGACTTGGAGAAGAGAGGCCTATCGTATTTCTACCATATCTGGGAGACGGGTTGTGACAACAGCCCAAAGTATGATGGAGTTACTCGGCATCGACTTTTCGATCCAGCCATAGAAGGTGTAGATTCTAATGTCTTCATCTATCTCTTGCGCCAGACACTAGTAGAGATGGCTCGAATACTGGGAAAGACATCTCCGGCTTACCTCTTGGAGAGAATCGAGCTTACCAAAGAATCGATGAACACTTACATGCTGGATGAGGAAGATGGGTTTTATTACGACGTATGGGCAGCGGACACCACCCAGGTACGAGTCAAAACCTTTTCCGGGATCTTACCCCTGATTACGGATATTCCCGATGCAGCTATAAGGGAAAAGCTAGTCAACTCCTATCTGCTATCGGAAAAGGAGTTCAACTCACCATGTCCGGTGCCGTCTGTAAGCATGTCTGAACCTACATTCAATAGCAGTGACTTCTGGCGGGGAGCTAACTGGCCTCAGATTACGTGGACATTTATTTATGGTCTTAAGAAACAGCATCCCCAAGCAGCAGCCCTGATTTTAGACAAGTACCTGGCGACTTCGGCTAAACAGCATCTCTGCAACGAGTATTGTGACTCAATGACAGGACTTGATGTGGGCCTCCCCTATCAGGGGTGGGGGACTCTATACATTGATCTAATTGTCAGGCATCTTGCCGGTATTGAACCACTGATGGACGGCTTTAGGTTTCATCCCCTGGAAACTCGCTATCACCAATTCTCGCTAAAGAATATCGAGATTCATGGCATGCGGCTTTCGGTTGAGAAAACTGGAGACCATTGGGTGTTTGTTATAGATGACGATTTTCGGCTCAGTCTTGATGAGACGGTCTGCTTTAGCCTAAGAAAGGCCGGGCCTGTTGTGGAGATTATCTGTGATGAGGCAGCTCATCGAGAGAAGATTAAGCTGCAAGTGCTTGATCCTAGTGCCTGAGGCAGATGACGTCGTCCGAGCCAAGGCCCGGGTTATCCACGAGAGGGCTGATGTCTGTCATGCCAAGAGACATCGAAACGCATGAAATAGCTTCCACCTTATCTTCTCGAACACGTGACATAAGTAGGCGGTTGATGGTCCTGTTGTTCCGAGGTCAATCCCTTGATCTCACCGCGCCGGCATACTCATTTTACATATATTTTGCGACATCGATCCTTGCCGAATTCGCCTTCCACGTCATCTCTAACAAAACGGAATCCTGCATTTTCTAAGACCTTGATCGAAGCATGATTCTCACTGTCAACAACACCATATATCTCTCTAATGCCGAACTCTCTCTTTCCCCAATCGCTAAATGCAGCCACCGCTTCACTTGCGTATCCCTT
>DUNL01000118.1 GCA_012839385.1 Clostridiaceae bacterium | reverse complement strand
ATGCCTATGAAGGGCTGGAATGGGTGGCCAACGGTTTCGACGTCGACGAAGTGCTGGAGAATTTCTATGAAGAGGCACCTGCCGATGAGGAAATCAGTACCGATGATTTCGCTAAGGCTCTGTCAAAACCAGGGAGTCTCAAGACCTTTGCTGTGGTGGAAGGAGAAGACGAACTACAGGCGATGCTAGCTGCCCCCCTAGAGCGTTGGCGAGTGTTCCTTCACCCTACCCAAAGAAAGATCGTGACCAGACATTACAATGGACCTGCCCGGGTAACTGGTGGAGCTGGAACTGGAAAAACAGTGGTAGCCATGCACCGGGCGAAATGGTTAGCGGGGCAACTTGAGGGTAACCAGAAAATCCTATTTACCACCTTTACTGCCAATCTAGCCGGGGATATTCAAGACAATCTACGGAAAGTCTGTACCATCGATGAAATGAAGCGAATAGAGGTTATTCATCTAGACCTATGGGTAGCCCAATTTCTGCAAGAGCTAGAGTACAACTACCGCATCATCTACGGAGAAGAGCTAGGCAAGCTATGGTCTGACGCCATCGCACTCACCGGACAATCACTTGATCTTCCGGAGGAGTTCTATCAGGATGAATGGTCTAAGGTGGTACAAGCCCAGGATGCGTTCACCTTAGAGGATTACGTAAAAGCATCTCGGCGGGGCCGGGGTGTGAGGCTCAATCGAAGGAAGCGAATGGCGGTATGGAAGGTTTTCGAAGAGTTCAGGAATCTCTGCAATGAACAGCGGGTACGGGACGTGGAGATGGCTATGTATGAATGCAGGCAGATTATCGCCAGACGCTATGACAAGCCGTTATACTCATCGATTATTGTAGATGAAGGACAGGATCTAAGCATGAGTGCTTATCGCTTGCTGCGATCCATGGCCGGTGAGGAGCGGCCCAATGATCTGTTCATTGTAGGTGATGCACATCAACGAATCTACCGAAATCGTGCGGTTTTATCTCATTGCGGGGTGAATATCCGGGGACGTAGTAGCTACCTTAGGATCAACTATAGGACTACAGAAGAAATCCGCAAGTGGGCCTTTGGCCTGCTTCAGGGTATATCCTTTGATGATCTCGATGAAGGCTATGATGACGGCAGAGTTTGTCAATCTCTGACCCATGGCAGTAAACCTATCGTCCGCGACCTCGAATCACTAGACTTAGAGTTCGATTACTTGCTAGAGCAAATCCGTGCCCTAGAAGCTCAAGGCACATCCCTAAAGGATATCTGCGTGGTGGCTCGCACCAACAGGCTCTTAGATGACTATGTAAGGAGATTTTTGCGAGCCGGAGTCAGAACCTATGAGATCAAGCGAAGCAAATTGGATGACCGCAGCTTCGATGGAGTACGGATCGCTACGATGCATAGAGTCAAAGGTCTAGAGTTTGATCATGTATTTGTCGTCGCCGCCAACAAAGATATTCTGCCCCATCCCAAGGCTATAGCCTATCAGGATCGTGTTTCACTTACAGAGAGCATGACCGCAGAGAAGTGCTTGCTGTATGTAGCATTAACCCGAGCTAAGAAGTCTGCACATGTCACAAGCTATGGCGGCATCTCAGAATTTGTGTCGGAAATAATGGAGCCTCAGGCAATTTAGGATTGCATCCAAATACTGCCATCTAGAGAATCCGCCTCAGCCTGGCCAAGGGTTTTACCTAAGATCGGCCTTTCGCACTGCTGATGGATCTTCTGCAATAATCTTCTTTAATACCGATATGCAGCTCTACAATTGCCACAGAAACTAAGATTAGCCCTCATCAAAATAGTCTTGATCAATACGTCTGACTGTATAGACTGCAACATCTGAAAGGATTGATATCCTCCCGCCCGTGGACAAACCAATGGATACTAATTTCTCTTCCCAGCCTGATCTGGGAAATACAAGCACAAGAGCCCACCATATGGTTGCGGCAGTCACATGGTGGGCGTTCTGGACTAGTCTATGGATTTGTTAGAAGCCTTCATATATGCTTCGGGATTGAACCCTTACAGGGGGTATACCCCTTCCTCCTGCAGTATCTTATACATCGCCAACAGATTTTCAACAGGAGTCAGTGCTTGGATATTGTGAATAACTGCAGGAGGAAGGGATATACCCCCTGTAAGGGTTCAATCTCGAAGCATATATGAAGGCTTCTAACAAATCCATAGATTAGTCCAGAACGCCCACCATGT
>DUNL01000201.1 GCA_012839385.1 Clostridiaceae bacterium | reverse complement strand
CTTGTTGCCGCGTGTTTGCTCAATCTGTTGGCCGTTAGTAGACATACTGGAGTGCGAATTGACTGGCAGGAGCTATTGATTAAGCCACTGATTGTGACTTTGGTGATGGGATTAGCTGTCATGTTGGCTTATGACAAATTGTCCGATCTTGCGGAGGCTTTGCTGAAACCTCCTAACTGGGAGCAAGCACGGCTACTTGCTGCCCACAATGGTTTAGCCACTGCAGGCACCTCAGTAATCGGAATTGTGGTATATTTCATAGGTTTGGTCGGCACCGGGGCGTTGTATCAGCGGGATGTAAACATGCTACCCAAGATCGGCGTTACGCTGGGCACTTGGCTGTCTCGGCGTGGTTGGGTGAAATAGACTACTCTCGGTTCTTGGCTACATTCCAGATTGCGTCCATTTCGGAAAGGTCCATCTGAGCTAGATTCCGCCCTTGTTTGGCTGCCATATCTTCTATAAAGTGAAATCTCTTAATAAACTTAGCGGTAGATTCTCTAAGAGCCATCTCGGGATCAACGCCTAGGTATCGAGCTACATTGACGAGGGCGAAAAAGACATCACCCATTTCTGCTTGGATATCCTCGTAGTCATGGTTCTCGTTGGCTTCTCGTAGTTCTTCTAACTCTTCTCGAACCTTATCCATGGCTCCAGTTACATCGCTCCATTCAAAGCCAACCCGGGCCGCCTTCGCTTGTATCTTCTCCGCTTGAGTCAAAGCTGGCAGGCCTTTCGGTACGCCGTCCAGTATCGAAGCGTACTCATCGCCTGTAGCTTTTCGCTCCTGTTTTTTGATTTCCTCCCAGTTAACGCTGACCTCTTGGGCATCCTCTACTTCAACAGAACCAAAAACATGGGGATGACGGCGAATGAGCTTCTCTGAAACGGTGGAAACAACGTCGTTGATATTAAACAGCTCATTTTCCTCTGCGATTTCGGCATGAAAAACTATCTGGAGCAACACATCGCCGAGCTCTTCTTCTACCTTATCCCAACGTCTTTCGTCGATAGCTTCCAATACCTCGTAGGTTTCCTCAACAAGATAGCGCCTTAGACTCTCGTTTGTTTGAGCTTGATCCCATGGACAACCATCAGGGGCCCTAAGGCGCTTCATGACGTCTACCAAAGGATCGAGAGGATAGACACATTCTGTTTGGCCCAACGATTGATGAGAACAATCGTTGACATCTACATACACCGAAGTCAGATGGTCTAGCCAAGGCAGATTATCGAGTTGGTAAAGTGGTATTGTGACGATGATCTCTTCGTTAGGTATGCCTGCTCCTCGTATCACCGTTATAGGGTGCTCGTCAGAGAGGTACTCCATTAGGTGCAGCTTGACTTCGGAAGCGACAAGTCTGCTATATACCTGGGTTAGAAGCAGAGCTCTATTAGGCACTATGTCGGGCAAATCTAATGCATCAGCTATCACTAGGCCCATGGTAGGATCTATACCTAAAGCCATATATACTGCATCCAGACAGCTCATGCTAGGCACAACGGCAAGAGTTTTTTGCTTCTGTTGGGCCCAACTTACCAATTGGGTGACGGTCGTCTCTGCAACACCGGGATGCCCTGGCACGGCGTAGGTAATCTTGATCCCTTTGTTGACGGCAGTAGTTGAAGTCTATGAAAAGATCT
>DUNL01000152.1 GCA_012839385.1 Clostridiaceae bacterium | reverse complement strand
GACAATTGGGCCTATTCCGGGTATCATAGCTGCGGGACTTACGGGAGCAGTGGCAGGCGGACTTGTAGGCAGTCTTGTGGACCTGGGAGTACCGGAAGATCGTAGCAAATTCTATGAAAGCAAAGTCAAAGAGGGAAAGGTCTTGGCTGTGGTAAAAGCCGATGACAATAAAGTAGATACGGTCAGAGAGGTATACGGCAAGTTCGGGGCTTCTGACATAGAGATTCACTGACTGAAATGAAACCATCAGGCCGAATTTCCGTACCCATGATGTAATGTCAATGGACATAACCGCTGTGGAACGGTGTCCGGATAATGCCTGTCTGCAGCGGTTTTTGCATTATTCTTTGAACAGACCGGCAGATGACACTGCAACTTTTCGTGTCCTTCTCACACAGGAGGAATCGGAAACCGGAAGGATAACATCAATTGTGACAAGCATGCGCAAAACAGGGGGTTTGGGTATCAATGAGGATTAAGACAATTGTAACAGGTGTAGCAGGACGCATGGGAAGACAGGTTGCATCAGCTCTCACACAGGAATCAGACATAGAGTTGGTAGGGGGCGTAGATTTGAAGAGCCAAAACATCAATATCGGCTCAGGCGCAACCGGTACTTCATTGGAGGTTACAACAGATCTACGTGCACTCATAGCAAAAACCGGGCCGAATGTGATGGTAGATTTTACGCACCCTGCCTGTGTCATGGATAACGTTAGGTGCGCTCTTCAGAGCGGAGTCAGATGTGTTGTGGGAACCACGGGCCTCTCAGCCTCGGACTTTGATGAAATTAAAGGCTTGTGTCAGGTGAACAAGACAGGCGCAGTCATTGCCCCCAATTTTGCGGTGGGAGCTGTACTTCTTATGAGATTCGCCCAAATAGCTTCCAAGCATTTTGATACTGCAGAGATCATTGAGATGCACCATGATAAGAAAGTAGACGCTCCTTCAGGAACAGCCCTTAAAACCGCGGAATTCATGAGGCAATCGGATCCGGCGGCACAGGAAGAGATAGCAGCAAGCTTCGAATCACAGCCTGCCAGAGGTGAGAATGCGGGAGGTACTCGAATACACAGCGTAAGGCTTCCGGGTCTCGTAGCCCACCATGAGGTTATCTTTGGAGCTCCCGGCCAGACTCTGACAATACGCCATGATTCTCTTTCCCGAGAGTCTTTCATACCTGGCGTAGTTTTAGCGGTAAGAGAAGTAATGAAGCTGGAGGAGGCAGTATTCGGCCTTGACGTTCTTCTTAATATCTGAGCTGCTCATGCCTGCAGGCTACCTCCAAATTAATTCAGAGGTCTCAGTCGCCTGATGATTATGAAAGGATAAAACAGGCACCGCCTCCCCGCAAGAATCATATATTACCCATAGTCATGTGCGGTCAGGGGAGGGACTGGGATGAAAGAGGGCCTCAAAGGACTCACCATTTGTGTGCTTGGAGGGGACTTTCGCGAAATTGAACTGATTCGGAGATTCCTCGACGAAGGGGCCCAGGTAAGAGTAGTCGGATATCCGCCCCTTGATGAGCTTAAAGGGACTATCAGGGAAAACAGTGTCTTTCAAGGAATTCATGGAGCTTCTGTAATTGTCGTAGGAATGGGTGGCTTCGATGTCGGAGGCAGGGTTAAAACTCTTGACCCCGAATTTAATATTGCCCTCACTGAGGAATTTCTCGAACTTATTCCACCCGGTACGCCTCTTCTTGTCGGGGCTGCAAGGCCCAGGCTTCGTGACTTCGCTTCAAAGCACAATGTAAACCTTGTTGAAGTTGCCGAAGATGATGAAATCGCAGTGCGAAATTCAATACCTACAGCAGAAGGAGCACTCCAGATAGCCATGGAAGAACTCCCTATCACAATCCATGGATGCAACGCTGTTGTAGTAGGGTTTGGACGAGTGGGGGT
>DUNL01000065.1 GCA_012839385.1 Clostridiaceae bacterium | reverse complement strand
CCTTTATCTCTTTCAAGAAGGTTGTTAATCCGCTGTAACTCAATACGGCAATAGTAGGCTTCATATTCTGTATCCTCCCTAGGTCAAAAAGGACAAGGTTTCATCGGCCCGATTTCATTGCTTTTCTTCCTTCATATAATTACAACTAAGTAAATTTTATCCTACCCGAGCTGGCTTATCAAGGTCGTGAGGCGTCAAGCCATCTTTCTCTGATGCTTTGTCAACTTTCTTAAACATCTTGTATACGCTGATGATGTTTGTCCGAAAACAGGCCTCCACCATAGAGGCAGCAAATATTCACCTAGCTATCGATTGGTAGCACAAAATTGAGCAAGAACCATTCTCGCCTCTTTCCAACCTAGCACAGTGACCTAGACTAGGACAATGTCCGGCCCTGGTGTTGACCGTGGTTAAAAGGTGAATTATACTGACAATGCTGATAATTACAAACAGGCCATGCGGAGGGATGCCCATGAAGACCCTCATTGTATACGGTAGCAAATACGGTTGCACAGAAGAGTGTGCTTGTCTGCTGCGGGACGAGTTGGGTGAAACGGACCTTGCAGACGTCGGCAGGCCTCATTCGGTCTCCCTGGACGCATACGATACAGTCCTCATCGGCAGTCCCGTCTACATCGGCAAACTAGATAAAAACGTAATCCAATTCTGCAATGCCCGCTTAGCCACGTTGACCGAAAAACGGATCGGCCTTTTTATTTGCGCCGGAGAGCCAGATAAGGCCATCGAGCAACTTGAGGCCGGCTTCCCTAAGGAACTGGTAGAGGTCGCTCGTGCTAAAGGGTACTTCGGATATCGAATTCAGCTGAAAAAACTCAGCTTGCTTGACCAGATATTGCTGACGGGAGTAGGTAAGCGGCGGAATGAAGAGGACATAAGGCGCGGAGCCATTGACGACTTCGCCAAGACTTTCCTTCAGGAACACTAAGCTCGAAGGAGCACATCCTCATAAGTCGCGGCACAAGGACAATCTCGTCGTGTCTGGAGTCGAATGAGGGTTTGAATGGAGTAGTAGCTGGATGCGACCGATTATCTTCTGATGACGGAGATCCCGGGCCTCAAGTGTGCAGATAGACTCCTTAGAGTAGCCCCTGAAGAAGTAGTAGGAATTCTCGCGAAAGGCCTGCGATATCTACGACGAGTCAATCAGGACCAGGCCACTTGACGAGGACCTGGTTTTCACCCATGGTGACTATTGCTTGCCTAACATCGTCGTCTCCAACGATAACCTCAGCGGCTTTATTGATTTGGGTCGTGCCGGAGTAGCAGATAGACATCAGGATCTGGCGCTGGCAGCGAGGAGTCTCAGACATAACATGGGGTCTCAGGGTTCTGGCCTTACGTCCCTCTTCTTCCACGAGTATGGAATAAGACATATAGACTCGCAGAAAATTCACTATTACATTTTGCTGGATGAGTTGTTTTAGATACTGGTTTTATCAATAGCTCGACTTTGATCTAGAACAATCCATCCCTTGATCTCATCGCGCCGGCATACTCATTTTACATATATTTTGCGACATGCATTCTTGCCGAATTCGCATTCTACGTCATCTTTAACAAAACGAAATCCTGCATTTTCCAAAACCTTGATCGAGCCACAATTCTTACTGTTAACAACACCATATATTTCCCCTAGCATATCCAATCTCAATCCCCTGCTTAATTCTACTCAACCCAACATGACCAACGAGCTCGTTTGATTAATTCTCTACAACGGCAAGCACAAGAGGTGACTCTCTATGTGGATATTTTGAAATTAAAAACTCAAGCGTTTCTTTCGCTTCGTATATATCAGAATAAACTTGATCAGGTAGCCACTGTTTTACGGAATCTTCCTGGCTGAAATAGAATATTGCTTCGGCATCAGAAAGTGAAAAACCCCTGATAATTAGTCGTTTTGTTTCCATCCTGAACATGTCACATACTCCCAAAGTCCAAATTATGCGTTGCTCATGCAGTCAAACAAGTCGGAACGTCATAAGTCCGACGCTCAAGTTCTTCTTACCGCAACACAATGATTCAGCATAGTGTTACGATTGATTCTATAACATTTCCGCGTTTCCTCTTGAAGAAGCACAGCAGGTTCCCGTTAGAGCAGCATTGCTAACAAATGACTAGAAATGTAGAATACTAATCAAGAGAATCAAGAGGAGAAGGTACAATGGTATATAGGTCTACCCTGCAAACGAGGCAGGAAGGGTTTTATGATGTAACGTCAAAGGTCAGCGAAGCGGTTCGTGAAAGTGGCGTAACCGATGGAATTTGTGTAGTGTTCTGCCCCCACACGACAGCGGGAATTACGATCAATGAGAATGCGGATCCGGATGTGATCACAGACATGCTGTTTGCCCTTGACAAAACCTTGCCACACCGCCCGGAATTTCGTCATTTCGAAGGAAATTCCACAGCCCATCTGAAGGCAAGCTATATGGGAAGCAGTGCAACGGTTATCATTGAAAACGGTAGGCTCTTGTTGGGAAGATGGCAGGGTATATATTTCTGTGAGTTTGACGGACCGAGGACTAGAAGCTATTTCATCAAAATACTTCCCGGCTGACCCGATGTCCAACTCGGTAATTCCACTTATGCCTTAGTCCTTTCCTTCTTGGTTATTCTGGCCATGAATCTTCCGACATATTTAGTCGGCCTTCTTCCAGTTGTTAGTTACATTTCTTTTTTGATTTTGCATATGTGCGTGATTTTTTGATTGACATGAAAACAAAATAGCCATTTAGCTCCCAAATCCTAACCCCACCAAATATCGATTTCAGTTTATTCTT
>DUNL01000107.1 GCA_012839385.1 Clostridiaceae bacterium | reverse complement strand
TGGTTATGTCAGTTAATTTTATTGGCGACGCGATTCGCGATGCCTTTGATCCCACAAATCCTCTAGTTTGAAAATAGCTCTATTGACGTAGTTCAGCGCCGAAATTCTTTTTAAGTTGTTTAATTATGGCGGCTCGCTTGCCGGCGATCTCTTCGCTGGAGAGAGTTTTTTCATCTGAGCCCAGTTTGACGTGGAAGAATAGAGATTTTTTGCCGTCAGGAATCTGAGTACCGCGGTATTCCTCAACAAAGGTCAGTCCCCGTACCATAGGCGCGAGAAGTGATCTAATCTGCTCCCAGGAAATCTCTTCATCAACAACTAGCGCGAAGTCTTCTTCTACCAATGGATAACGGGGTAGTGGCCTATAAATATTGTCGCGTGAGGGTAACGGCGCCAATTTGTCCATATTCAGTTCGAGGATAGCCATCTGCGCGAGTTTGATATCTGCGGTATTCATCGCTTTTTTGGAGAGAAGCCCCAAGTTGCCTATGATTTCACCACTGTTGGTGACAAGATTGAGCCAGACATCCTTGTCCGCCCAACCGGGCTTCCTGATAGAGCCGAAGCTAAAGGCTTCAGCGCCACAATAATACGGCAGTTCTTCTAATATGCCTTTCAATTCCCGGAAGACGCGTACACCCTGATCTTCATCACTAACAATTGTCGCCGCCAAATTCAGCGGTTGAAGGGGTAACTTTTCCTCTGTTCCGGGGGTTAGCTCATGCCCCGGCAAGAAAACCTGCGCCATTTCAAAAACACGTATATTGTCCGTAAAGCGCAGGTTAGACCTGGCATTGTTAAGCAAGCTCGGCACTAAACTGGGTCTTAATCGCGACTGCTCCGGAGCCGGCGGCTGCGCCAACCTCAAAAGATCCGCGTCAGCCATTTCTACAGCCTCCAGCAGTTGATCATCTACCCAGGGATAGGTAAAGACTTCTCTGAAACCACAGCGGAAAGCTAAATATTCTCTAACTTTTCTTTCCAGGTCGAAGCTATCCTGTTTGACGGCTTTTTCCATCGTGACCACAGGAGGGATATAAGCAAAATTCTCATAGCCGATGATACGGGCGACTTCTTCAACAATGTCGCAAAATTCCTCAATATCTCCGGTTGAGCGCCAACTGGGGGCGGTCACAGTTAAGATTTCATCGCCCGTGACGGTGAAACCCAATGCTGACAGGATAGAACGGACATCATTTACGGTAGTCTTTCGGCCCAGATTTCTCGATAAATCCTCAATATCTACTTGAATCACGACTGGTTCGGTATGCTTGGCCACCACATCCTCATAGCCGAGAAGTTTAGCCGCGGGAAAATGCTTGAAAATCAAATCACAGGCCAAAGCTAGTGACTGATCAGCTCGCGGCGTATCCAGAGCTTTCTCATAACGCGCGGAGGCTTCGGTGCGAATATTAAAGCGTTGCGCGGTTTTGCGAATACTAATAGCGTCAAAGATCGCCACCTCCAGGACGAGTTCAGTTGTGTCCTCGTGAAGGGAATCCTTTTTCCCGCCCTTGATGCCGGCTAAGGCCATTGGTTCTTTAGCGTCACAAATAACCAGATCCTCACCGGTCAATTCCAAGAAAGTATCGTCCAGTAACTCCAGTGTTTCTCCCGGTTTGGCTTCTCTGACAATAATTTCCTCCTCAACAAAACGGCGATCAAAACCATGAGTAGGACAGCCGGTAGTCAACATGACATAATTGGTGATGTCTATCAGACAATTATGTGGACTCATTCCCGCTGAACTAAGACGTAGTCGCATCCAGTAAGGGGCCTCCCGGGCATCTACACCGGTAAAGACCAAGCCCGCGTAGCGTAAACAGCGTTCAGGAGCTTCAATGGTTATAGGCAGAGCATCTTTTGTGCCTCTGAGATTTGTATCAAGAGTGTAAGTAGTCAGCGGTTTTAGCTCACGTTTGAAGATAGCCGCGAACTCGCGAGCGATACCGTAGTGGCCCCAAAGATCAGGGCGATTGGTGAGTGATTTATTGTCTATCTCTAAAATGATGTCATCAAGTTGCAAAGCTTCCGAGATAGGCATACCTGCCGGTACGTCAAAATCCTTCAGATCAACAATTTCAGCTTCTTTACTTGCCGGAAACAGTTCTCCAAGCTCAACTTCCTCAGAGGCGCAGATCATACCGTAACTCATAACGCCTCTAAGCTTTGTGCTCTTGATTTCAACCGGCTCTCCTTCGCCATGCCACCTTACATACGATCCGGGGAGAGCTACGATAACTCTTTGTCCCTCATAGAGATTACAGCCCCCGCAAACTATGGTGGCAGGCTCATCAGCGCCGACATCAACAATGGTCACTTTTAACTTATCAGCGTTAGGATGCTTTCTAAGTTCACTTATTAAGCCAACTACGATCTTGTCGTAGGTCTCTTTCTGGACAATGATATCTTCCACCTCAACAGTGCGCATTGTCAGTTCATGCGCCAGCTCACTGGCCTCCAACCCACTCAGATCAACATAATCTCTTATCCAATTCAACGAAACCTTCATATCTCTAAAGGCTACAAAGCCTCCTCCTTTTAACTACAGTATTTATTACCGGACTCATGTTTTGACGAACGCGATCAACGGGGGTAGGATCTCTTATCTGAACTGAGATAAGAAACGCAGATCCCCACTGTGAAATAGTCGGACATCTTCCACGCCATAGCGCATCATCACCAGCCTATCGAGCCCGATATTGATGTAGAAACCACTCCAAGCATTGGGATCTAATCCCGCGGCTCTAAGCACATTGGGATGCGGGGTGCCGCCGGGCATGACTTCAATCCAGCCAACATTCTTACAGACACGACAACCCTCGCCGCCACAGACCTGACATTCCATATCTATTTCAAAACCGGGTTCTACAAAGGGGAAAAATCCAGCCCTCATTCTCGTGTTAACCTTATGGCCGAAGACCTTTTCCAGGATTGTATTGATCAAAAGCCGACCGGAGGCAAAGGGGAAGTCCTTTTCAACGATCAGCGCCTCATACTGGAAAAAAGCTCGCTCATGGCGGGCATCGGTAGACTCGTTCCTATAGACTCGGCCCGGATAGATAAAGCGGGCGGGGGCACCGTATTTTCTAAGATATCTTACGCTGGCCCCGGTCAGATGTGGACGCAGACAAAGGCGTTCGGCACCTTGTTTATCTTCAGTATTATCTAGCCAGTATGTGTCCATTGACTCACGAGCGGGATGGTCGGGCGGGAAGTTGAGATTATCAAACGCGAATAACTCACTTGAGATCTCAGACTCCGAAAAGAGAACAAAGCCCAGAGACAAGAAAGCGTCATTGAGATCATAGCTCATTTGTGTAATTGGATGTAATCCTCCGTCTGGAGGTCTGAGACCGGGCAAGGTCAGATCAAGCGGATGATCTAATACCGGAGCGTTATTACTAATCTCGATTTTTCTCTCTTCAAGCAGCTGCTGTAGCATATTTTTAGCCTTATTTGCTGCCTGCCCGGTGGTTTTTCTCGCTTCTGGCTCTAAGGCCCCCAGTCCCTTTAAGACGGTAGTTAATTCACCGTTTTTACCCATATATTGCCGGGATATTTTCTGTAATTCTTCCTCGCTACTGGCGTTCCTCAGTGCTACCATCGCTTGCTGACTAATATTTTCAATTTGTTGCAACATTGTATATTACTCCTAATTACTGCTACTGCGCGCAGATTATCCTTTACTACAGACTATGATAGAACAAGATTATATTGATACATTCCAATAGTATAACTCACTAAGTGTTATAAATGCCTTTGTTAACAGATTAGCATATAAAAATCCAATTTGATTCCCTGCTGAGTTCGCAGGTAAATATTTTTAAGAGCCAAATCAACAAGAGATTTTTCCCGTTTAAGAAGTTTTACTGCTAGCGATATATGTTAAATTTGTGTAAGCTATATGTAAGCAAATGAAAGAAATCCACTTGCAATAGAGTCTATTTATACAGAATGTAAAAAACTATGTTAGGCAAAGATAACTAATCAGGTATATCTATAGGAAGATTTATGGATTTATTTAGTATATTATCGCTAACCGGTGGCCTCGCGCTTTTTCTCTATGGAATGAATCTTATGGGTGTAGGACTTACTAGACTATCCGGTTCCAAATTACAATCTATTTTAGAGAATCTCACCTCCAATCGTTTAAAAGGTGTCACTCTGGGAGCGGGCATAACAGCCATTATACAATCTTCGTCTGCTACCACGGTCATGCTTGTGGGCTTGGTTAATGCCGGAATTATAGGGTTAACAAATGCTATGACAGTGATTATGGGCGCCAATATCGGTACGACTATCACTTCTTGGATCTTAAGCTTGATTGGTATCGGTGGAGACAATTTTTTAATACGCATGCTAAACCCCAAATCTTTTACCCCTATCATGGCCATTATCGGTGTAGTTTTTATCCTCTTTACTAAAAATGAAAGAAAGCATAATATCGCCAGAATCCTTTTGGGTTTCTCTATCTTGATGTTCGGAATGGAAGCAATGTCGGAATCTGTTGCCCCCTTGGCGGAATTAGAGGGTTTCAGAAAACTATTTGTTTTGTTCGCGCATCCAATTTTTGGAGTTATAGTGGGTGCCTTGCTAACAGCTGTCATCCAGTCTTCATCGGCGTCAGTTGGTATTTTACAAGCCTTGTCGCGCACTGGCATGGTCTCTTTTGGTTCCGCGATACCGATTATTATGGGTCAAAACATTGGCACTACAGTCACTGCCTTGATTTCTTCCATAGGAGCAAATCGCAATGCCAAGCGAGTGGCAATTTTTCATCTTACCTTTAATGTAATGGGCACGGCGGTATTTTTAATAGGCTTTTATTCGTTAGACGTATTCATAAATTTCAATTTTTTAAACGCTGATATTACACCTGTAGGTATCGCCATTGTTCACTCATTATTTAATATCTTCGGCACTTTATTGATGTTGCCCTTTACAACCAAAATGGAAAAATTTTGCCACATGATTGTGCCTGATAAAGAGCAAGACATTGTGGCCAGTCAGATTGAAGAGAGATTCAAATTATTGGATACAAGATTTTTTGACACACCTGCCTTAGCGGTTGAACAATGCCGAAAATTAGTAGCCGATATGGTTGAAAAAACACAACAAGGCTTGTATAAAGCTTTTGATCTCTTGAGTGATTTCAGTCATGAGGGTTTGGTTGAGGTCACATCCCTGGAGAAGTTGGTTGATCGCTATGAAGATAAACTGGGATCTTATATGGTTAAGTTGTCGGCCCGGGAATTACAAGAAGACGAATACAAATCAATCGCGATTTGGTTGCAGAATATAGTTGAATTGGAGCGTATCTCCGACCATTCAGTTCATGTAGCGAATTCCGCCGCCGAGATGTATGAGAAGAAAGTTAATTTCTCCGAACAGGCTCGTAATGAGTTAAAAGTATATCAGGACGCGGTCAGAAAATGTGTAGAGCTTGCTTTCAGAGCTCTGCTTTTTGAGGATATTGATATCGCGACTCAGGTTGAGCCTTTGGAAGAGGTTATAGACCGACTCAATGATGAGTTGACCGCCAGGCATATTGTTAGACTTACCAGCGCTACATGTACTTTAGAGCTTGGATTTATTTTTTCCGATATTACAACCAGCATGGAAAGGATCGCGGATCATTGCAGTAATATTTCAGTAGCTATGATTGAGATCCACGCGAATGGCTTTAATACTCATGAATATCTTGCCCATGTTAAAAAAGACAGTATGGGCTTTAGGAGAAGATACGAAATTTATCGAGACAAATACCGTTTGCCAAAAGATAACAAAAGCCGCACTAATTACGCGCTAAATCACAGATTGGAGAGCTACCAGGTTCAACCCGCGGATAAATCAGCTTGTCCTTAGCATTTACATTCAATGCTACAATAAATATGAAGGGTTTGTGGGAGTTTATTATGGCAAGAATTTATGGATATATGTCTTAACAAATGCGGACTAAAGCAAAATTAATGATAGTAAAAATAGATTTTTAGAGGTAACTGGATAATGAGAAAAAATTATAATGGCGAGACTGAGAATGCGGTCGAAGAAATCAATCGTGAGGCAAAGAACGTAAACAAAGATCAACAGAGAAACTCGGATGTGAGTAGCTACGATACCGACAGTAACGCGAGGCTAAGTTCAGTGCAAAAACTGGTAATCGCGGGTATGCTGGCAGCCTTGACAACAGTAGCTACCTTGCTGGTTCAGATACCTACTCCTTCACGAGGTTTTCTAAATATGGGAGATGTCGTTGTTCTTGTTTCCGCATGGATTCTGGGCCCTGTATACGGTACTGCCTCGGCTGGCATCGGTTCCATGCTGGCGGATTTGATCGCGGGATATACTATGTTCGCTCCCGGAACTTTGATTATCAAGGGTGGGGTAGCCTTTATTGCTTCCAGCTTGTTCACATTATTATCTAGACGTGGCAAAAACGCGCGCATTATACCTAGAATTATCAGTGGCATTGTGGCTGAACTGTTTATGGTTTTAGGTTATTTTATCTATGAAGCGATTATCTTGGGTATGGGTCTCGGAGCCTCGGTGGGGATTGTAGGCAATCTAGGTCAGGGAGCCTTTGGACTTGTCGCTGGTTTTATTATTATCACGGTTTTGGAGAGACATCCCTATATCAGAGCGCGCATGTCTTGCTGATATAGAAGTTTCTTCCCGCGAGCATATAAATTATTTTGTCTGCCTGAACTATATTAAGGTCGCGATTAAGCTTATAATTGTAGTTGAGAAATAAAAGTTAAATAGCTTTACTAATTAAGAAAGGAAGATGGTTAGATGACAGATGAGGCAAAGAAAAGAGAAGCGACTCTAAGCAATATGGACTCAGGCGATAAGCAGTTGTCTGAAGACCAAAGTTTTCTACGCGAGATTGAAAATGAAACCAGGTCAGCTATCACTCAGTTGGTCAATGACGCGCATTTAACACCGGGCATAATAGTTGTAGTAGGCTGTTCCAGTAGTGAAGTTAGTGGTCATAGGATCGGCTCTTCTCCTAGTACCGAAATTGCCAATGTCATATACGATACAATCGCGGAAGTGTTGGCCCAAAACAAAATACATCTTGCCGCTCAATGCTGTGAGCATTTGAACCGTTGTATAATCATCGAGCGCGCGGTAGTCCCCGATGCGGAAATAGTAAATGTTATTCCTTGGCAGAAGGGTGGCGGCTCTTTTGCCGCGCGAGCGTACGAAACTATGAAGCACCCTGTCGCTGTCGAGAAAATAAAGGCTGACGCCGGATTAGATATTGGAGATACTTTTATTGGCATGCATCTTAAGGATGTAGTTGTCTCAGTTAGATTGCAGGTGAAAAATATTGGTTTCGCTCACGTCACCGCTGCCCGTACCAGGCCCAAAACAATAGGTGGCGACAGGGCGATTTATGACGAAGATTTAGCCAGAGGGTATAAAAGAGATTAACAAAATTGCTAGCTTCGCGCCTAATTAAATTATTTATGGTTCTTAGTCAAGTTTGCAGTAACGTGGATAGTAATGAATAGTAGATAATTTTCGCCTCAAAAATGCCAAACGTCTTTTCAAGGATCGATCCTTTTTGTAGTCGAGAGTGTAACTAAATTTCTTCTCCGCGATTAATCTATTGGCTAATGGTCTCATTTCTTGGGGGGTGTACTCGCGGAGTACTTTTTTGGCAACATTAAGCCATAAATGCTCATCAGTATGTCTTAAGTATCCTGAACATCCTTCGCCAAGTAAATCTTCGACCAGCCAGGTTGCCAGATTGCAACCTGCAGCTGTAGTGTAAAAGCTGGATCTTCCTTGGCGTAGATTTAATTCAAATACCTTATACTTACCGTCACGGTGGTCAAATTTAAAATCAAAATTGGCAAAACCTCTATAGTTTATGGCTTCAAGAAACGACTTACATTGCGCGTCGATTTCCGGGAAATCGCCGGTAACAAGCGCATTATAGTTACCTATGTCAGCAGGTAGACATTCGTCCAACAGACAACGAGCGGTACTAGTAAAGCGCACCTCATTGCTTTTATCGACATAGGCATTGAGGACATACATTGTTTCCATTCCACCCGGTATGAAGTCCTGCAATATCATATCTCCCTTATAGCCCGCGCTATATACAGTATCCAAAATTCTTTTCAATTCCGGCTTACTGTTGACTGTATAGGCCTTATTTTTGTTTGCGAATTTAGTTTTGAAATAGGCGATGCTGTCGTCCGCTTTCGCGATAATTGGGAAGCCAAAAGGGAGTTCCAATGATTCATAGGACCCTCTGTTAACAATTACAGTTTCCGGATAGTGGAGACCATGTTTTTGACAGGCGGCATAAAAGTCTTGTTTATTTTCTAATTCGAGACGCAATTCTTCATCAACACAGTTGAAGTAAAAAAACTGTTTAATTGCCGCATGATTTTTTGTGACCAGCTCTACATAAACATCTGAACAAGGAACTAATAAGAGAGGTAAATCAAGTTTACTTAATTCGTAGCCGATTTGGACAATTCGCTCCAGGAAAACTGGTTCCGTGTCGAACTCAGGAGTTATTATCACATCCATGATCGCGGAATCATCCGTAAAGTATTGTTTTTTTCGCCCCAAGGCCAGAGACTTTAACCCATAGGCCTGATGGAAGGATCTAGCCATGCCATAGCTATTTATATCGGTACCAAGAATTACAGGTAAAAAATTCAAGCAATCTTGCATATATTTTCTATTCCTCTAATCTGACAACACTCATTTCTTGGTGTTTATGTCTAAGCTAGATTACATTATATACTTTATCTGATTTTGTCAACCTGCTTAATTGCTCGCGAATAATGCTGTTAGAGCTGATGGATAAAGGATTAACATTCCAAGACAAAGCCCTATGGAAGAATTCTATTTAATAACTTTTAAATTATCTATTAGAAACATCTAGATTAAGTCTCAGAGCCAAGTTTGAATCAGCTCGGTCAGTATTACTCCGGCCATGCCTCCCAGCGCTACCGTAAATAATGAATTGCGAAACCAGGCTAAAATCAAGGCTATAGTAGCGCCGATCAAAGCAGAAGGTAATGATGCCGTGGAGTAAAATATATCCGGGAAAGCCATAGCGGCAATTACCGCGAAAGGTACATATTCAAAGAAAGCCAACAGCCTGAGATTTCGGATCGGTCTTCTTAACAACAGCATGGGTAATACTCGCGGTAAATATGTTGTGGTCGCCATCACGATAAGACCAATAAAAATCCTGTCCTCATTCATCGACCGTCTCCTTAGGCCAGATCATGGCCGCGATACCTGCTATGATGATGGACACGATTGTCAGTCGCCAGCCGACAGCTAATTTGCTCAGAAAAGGTAATTTAATAAATAACAGATTAAGCGTGATGCTTGCCAGAATTACCAACAATATTTTCGTGTTACCGCGGGACGGCGGTACGATTATTGCGATAAACATGCAATAAATTGCTATGCCGAAGGCGCTTGATACGAGGGGAGGCAGAATTGGCCCCAGGGAGGAACCAACCAATGTGCCGGTAGTCCAGCCCAGAATCGGTAAAGTCATTAGACCGAAGAAGAAATGCTCATCCAACACACCTTTTTCTAGACTGGCCAGTGCATAGATTTCGTCGGTAATGCCGAAACTGATCACTAATCTTTTGGGCGTAGGTAGCTTTAGATCTACTTTAGTCGCCAGAGAAAAAGACATAAGCATATAGCGCAGATTAATGATGAAAACCGCTGTTGCCAATTCCAGATAACCACCTAATTGAGATAGGATATTTACACCAGCTAACTGACCTGTAGAAGACAGATTAGTGAGGGAAGTGATAGTTGCCTGGAGAGGAGTAAAGCCACCCGCTACAGCATAAATACCGAAGGTAAGCGCTACGGCGAAATAGCCTAGGGCTATAGGTATACCGGAGATTAACCCTCTTTTATAGGCAGAATTTTGCTTCTCCATAGTCCTCCCGCGATGACAAGATATGCCTTGTTATTTGCCAATCATAGTTAAAGCGCCGGAAAGAATCAAGGCCAGCGGTAGTAAAATCGGTAGCGTTCGACAAAATGTTGACAACAAGAGGGAAGGGCTCTATACTTGAACATATGAACAACTGTTCATATGTAGGGCCTATAGTAGTCTCAAAAATATGTCATTTTTGTGGCCTTGTGAATTGTGATAAAGGGGAGAGAGATATGTGTACCAGTAGCGGTGGTTGCGAAATAGAAGCCATACATGAAGAGTCGGTAGAACGGGCGAGGGCAGGTATGCCGCCGGAAGAACAGCTATTTGAATTAGCTGAATTGTTTAAGGTTATCGGCGATTCGACCAGAATCCGGATTTTGAAAGCAATTGAGATCCAGGAGTTATGTGTTTGTGATATCGCTTATCTGCTGAATATGACTCAGTCTGCCATTTCCCATCAGTTGCGGGTTTTAAAGCAGGCTAAGTTAGTCAAGAGTCGACGTGAAGGTAAAACTGTATTTTATGCTCCTGATGACGACCATGTGCGGATGATTATAGACCAAGGTTTAGATCATATATGTCATATCTACGGTGAGGAAACTGAATGAAACAAAATTTGTGGCGTATAATTGTCGCTCTGTTTTTGATTATATTGGCTTTTATCGTTAGAAATCTGCATGAAACTGTCGCTATCGTTCTATTCTTACTTGCCTATCTGATTGTGGGCTTCCGGGTCATTTTAGAGGCGCTGAACGGTATTCTTTCCTTACGTCCCTTAGATGAGAACTTGCTGATGACCATAGCTACTTTCGGCGCGATCGCCATTGGAGAATATCCGGAGGGCGTTGCTGTCATGCTTTTTTATCAGATCGGAGAACTCTTCGAGAGTTATGCTGTAGGCAAGTCGAGAAAGTCAATAGCGGAGCTGATGAATATAAGGCTGGACTACGCCAATCTTAAGAGTGACACCGGTTTGGCGCGTGTTGATCCCGCTGTGGTGGAGATAGGGGATGTCATAGTTGTTAAAGTAGGAGAAAAAGTTCCTCTGGACGGCACAGTGGTTGATGGTTCTACTTATGTTGATACTTCCGCCTTGACAGGAGAATCGGTACCGAGAGCGCTTACTGTGGGTGAGGAGATCCTCAGTGGTTTCATTAATCTTAGGGGTACGATTGAGGTTAAGGTAGATAAGAAATTTGGGGAATCAACCGTTAGCAAAATCTTGGATTTGGTAGAGAATGCCAGCAGCAAAAAGTCACAATCCGAACAATTTATTACTAGATTTGCCCGTTACTATACGCCTATCGTAGTGGGGCTGGCCGTATTGTTGGCGGTAGTGCCTCCCTTAATACCGGGCGCGGGAACTTTCAGTACTTGGTTTTACAGAGCTCTCACTTTTTTGGTGGTTTCCTGTCCTTGCGCTCTGGTGATTTCAATCCCGCTAAGTTTTTTTGGTGGCATAGGAGGAGCTTCGCGGCGTGGAATTTTGATTAAGGGCAGTAATTATCTGGAAGCTTT
Source organism: Clostridiaceae bacterium (assembly GCA_012839385.1). Lineage (GTDB taxonomy): Bacteria > Bacillota > Clostridia > Saccharofermentanales > DTU023 > UBA1046. The sequence goes on along the minus strand of DUNL01000107.1, from coordinate 55,168 downwards.
AGCGAAGACTGACATTATGGTTATGGACAAAACAGGAACTCTGACGAAGGGAGTCTTCGACGTAGCGGAAATTAATTCTCAAACTATCAGCGCTGATGGTCTCTTAGAGACGGCGGCATATATAGAGAGTTTTTCTAGTCATCCCATCTCAGAATCCTTACAGCGCTCCTATGGCAAAAATATAGATTCCTCACGGCTAAGCGGGGTAGAGGAGTTGGCCGGACATGGTGTCAAAGGTTTTTTTGATGGTCAACTGGTTATTGCCGGTAATTCTCGCTGGCTAAAGCGACATAATATACCCCACGCGCCGAGCGCGATTAACGGTACCGTTGTCTATCTGGCCATTGACGGGGAGTATGTGGGGAATATTGTCATTTCAGATCAGATTAAAGATGACGCTGGCGGGGCGATTGATGATTTGAAGCGGGAAGGTATTAAGAAATTAGTCCTCCTAACAGGCGACAATCAGTCTACAGCAGATCAAATTGGTACCCGGCTTGGTATTAATGAAGTAATAGCTGACTTACTGCCAATGGGTAAAGTAGCGGAAGTAGAAAGATTGCTGTCACGAAAAACAACCGGCAGTAGGTTAGCCTTTGTCGGCGATGGTATTAACGACGCGCCTGTTTTGGCCAGAGCGGATATAGGTATCGCTATGGGGGCGCTAGGCTCTGATGCCGCCATTGAAGCCGCCGACATTGTAATTATGACTGATGAGATATCTAAGATACCTACCGCGATTCGCATCTCGCGCAAAACCTTGAATATTGCTCGTCAGAATGTGGTATTTTCAATCGGAGTAAAAGTTCTGGTGCTGTTGTTAAGCGCATTGGGAATGGTAACAATGTGGGCAGCTATTTTTGCCGATGTCGGTGTCGCGGTATTGGCAATTCTCAATTCCTTCCGAGCCCTGAATACAAAGAAACTATAGACTAATAAATAGTCGTTATTCCGGATCTTCTTGACCGGAGTTGATCTGACCGGATCGCAGTTTTTGTTCCAGTTTGTACAGGAACTGTCGCAAATAGTAGATGAGCGCTAAAAATACGATAACTACGAGCAGAGCTATTGCTAAAGAATATTCTGACAGTCTGCTCACCAGCCATCTGCCGATAGTGAGAGTACCCAGAGTCATAGCTGTCCTGACCAGAACATGGTTAAGTGTCAGATTCTCAACTAGATATTTCCGGAAAAAGAAGATTAGTAACAAAGTCAGAGCTAAAATAATCAAGCTACCGATTAACAGTTGCTGACTATAGGATTGGTTTAGATTGATTAGAATTTCTTTATTTAGTTGAGGTGGAGCGTCGTTTTCTTTTACCAGCTCCTTTAAACTGAGATCTTCTCGACGCTTTACGAGGAAATAGCGCCATACTGCCAGGAGAAAAATATTTCCACTCACCCAGAGGGCCGCAATTGATAAAAAAGATTTTTTGAATTCTAACTTGGCTATCCTCATTGATACTCCCGGCAAAAATAGTAAATATATTGTAACTAGTAACCCGGTAGGCTGCAAACGCGATCTCTATTCAAATCTCATGGTAGGGGAAAACAACTTGAAATTTAGTCATATTATCATCGCTGTAAACATTGATCTCAGCTAGATTACGGTCTGTGATCGCCTTGGCGATCGCAAGTCCCAGTCCCGAACCTGCAATCCCTTTTTGTCTATGTTGGGAGCCCCTGTAGAAACGTTGGAAAATCAAATCCCGCTCTTTAGCAGGGATGGCTTCGCCTCTATTGCTTACGGTTAACGTTATAGCTTCCTGCCCCTCAAGTAGCTCTCTTCTAATATCTAGATTTATCATTTGTCGCTTATCACCGAATTTAAGAGCATTGTCGAGCAGGATGAGTATTAATTGCCTGATCTCCGCGCTGTTAGCTCTGATCTGATGATTAGTGTCGTAAGTATACGCAATAGGTTTACCGTGTTCAAAGGCCAGACTTTCCAGATCGGATACTACATCATCAGCTAATTTGGTCAGATCAACGACTTCTTTTTCTGAGATCCGGGGCTGATCCTCGAGTCGCGCCAGATCCAGCATTTGATTAAGCATAGTATTCATAACACGTAGTTCTTGCCTGATACCGTCCAGCCACTTGCTATTATCCTTGATGGTGCTGAGAGGACTTTGTTGTACCACATCGAGATCGGCGCTGATAACGGACAATGGCGTCTTTAGTTCATGCGATACCATCTCAACGAAGTCTCTTTGTTTCTGCCAACCTACAATAATCGGTCGTAGCATACGCTGTGACAACAAATAAGCAATCATTGGAAAAATAATCACGACTATTAATATCACTAGCAAATATGATTTGGCCTGCGTTGCCAGCGCGGAAAGCTCATTAGACATGTCTAGAAAACCTAATTGTAAAGCACCTGAAGCTTCTTTAGTCCGCAGAAATCTTAATCGCCATTTCCAGAGCAAACCCCGATCTCTATTATTATCGAGAACTGTATTGACCAGATTTGTTAGGCTATTAACACTCTCAAAAGAAAAATTTTCATTCTTGACAATTCCCAAGCTGTGATCCGGGTTCACTGATACGATCAGCGTAGGCAAGTGAAGGCGCTGTTCTTGGCCTTTGGTGCCGGGCCAATCGGGAATTACGCGTCGTGAAATAGTATCCTTGGCTAAAGCCAGCTCTAAAGTCTGATAAGCGATCCTTGATTGCTGTTGCCAGTAAATCAACAAATGCAGGGCGAAAGCAAGTAGCAATGATAGTGTCACAATACTTGTCGCTAACAAGATGAATCTGCGACGAAGACGCTTAAGGGCTAATTTTTGTGTCGTATTATGTTTTGTCTGTTGTTTTGAAGAAAGAGTCATGCTTGTGTTCTCTCTGTTTCCTGATAGTACAAATAGTAGCCGAGACCACGCCTAACTCTGATCTCAACTTTGGAATTAAGTCGTCTCAGTTTACGACGTAGGAAAGAGATATAGACCTCGACATGGTTTTCCACCGCTTCTGATTCTGTACCCCAGACCTTGACCAGAATGTATTCTTTAGCGCTGATCTGATCTCTATTTATCAGTAGCAATTCCATGACCTGAAACTCGCGCGAAGCGAGACTTATCTCTATATCGCCGGAAGATATGGTAAAGTTTCTCCTGTCTAGCGTGAGATCACCGTAGCTCAAAATATGTGGCTGTATTTTCCCACTACGTCTTGAAATGGCACGTAAAACGGCGATAAGTTCTTCCTTTTCAAACGGCTTTGTCAGATAGTAATCAGCACCACTGTCCAAGCCTTCAACTTTACTGTCCAATGAGCTTTTGGCCGTCAAGATTAATACCGGAGTATCGAGCTTAGCAGCTCTAAGCTGAGATAAAACTTCCATACCATCCAAAGCAGGTAGCATCAGATCCAGGATAATGGCATCGTAAATACCGGACAGAGCGTCATCTAAGCCCTGTTTACCGTCATAAGCGACATCGGTCTCTATCTGCTCGGAGCGTAGAATTTCTACCAGAGCCAAAGCAAGTTTTTTTTCATCTTCAATTATTAATACGCGCAATATTATTTTCCTGTTTTTCTAAAATATTTCCGGCGCTGAATTAATTTTGACTGCTTTAATTTGTCAGCGCCAGATGCCTAATTTATCCTTCTGGGCCGCTCGCGAAGCAGCCTCCAGTAACTCAACATATTTAATATTAGGCGGTAATGTCATAAGTCTTGCGTGACCTGCTCTAACAATAGCCTCGTTGATAAAAGTACCGTCAGGCAGGTAACAATAACATAGGTCTCGTTCAAAGCGGTCGCGATACTCAATGTCATATTCCAAGCGTACGCTCTGTCCGGCAATAAGATCATTAAGAAAGTTATATGCTTCTTCTCCTTCCGGAGTGTTTTTTTGTGGGTCGTTATGTACGGATTCGGGAGCGTCAATACCAATTAGACGAAGCTTACGATGCCAACCATCTATTCTGACAACAATAGTATCCCCATCTACAACTTTCGCGACCGGGAAATAGCTTTCTTTGTCCGGCATAAACCACCAAGCGGGGAGATCGTTGTTGACATCGTCAGCGGAAATTGTCGCTTTTTGCGTCTGAACTACTGGAGGATGAGTAAAGACAGAGTCAATAGAGTCTTTCTCTTTATAGCATCCGGCGATCACAAATAAGCTGCCAATTAATATACAAATAGACAACAGGATTAGAATATATAACCCGACTTTATTTTTATTGCTTACTGGCAATCTTACCCCCTCATTTTGACAATTACTTCTTTAGACGTCCGGTTTTCTATCTGTTATTATAACTCAGTCAAGTAGCCGCAGGTGTTTTGTCTTTACAGTAAGCTTTCATTTGATCCGTTTATAAGTGCTATAATCATTGGCAGTCTTAGAAAATAAATATTGATCCGTAGCCCATAGTTTTATTGATTTGTCGATGGTTGTGGTTTGGATTAATAGCCAGGTAGGAGTTGGAGGTATTGATGAGTAAGTACGCGGAGGTCTTGGGACAAAGAATACGTATTGGGAATTTTCCCACACCGTTTCAGCAATTGTCGCGCTTAGGGAAAAAATACGCTGTCCCTTCGCTTTGGATTAAGAGAGATGACCTGACGGATATCGCGTTAGGTGGAAATAAGATTAGAAAGCTGGAATTCCATTTACGCGCGGCCTTGAATGAAGGCGCGGATACATTGCTAACTTTTGGTGGGCCTCAGACCAATCATGGTAGGTTAACTGCCGCGGTCGCTACAGTTTACGGCCTGAAATCAATTCTGGTCTTGGATGGAGAAAAACCGGATTGTTTTAGCGGTAATCTGTTGCTTGACAAATTCTTGCAAGCGGATTTACGCTTTGTAGGTACTAGAAACAAAAGAGAGTATGTTGAAGAAATTGTGTCTGAATACGAGGCTCTGGGCCATAAAGTTTTCATTATTCCCATGGGCGGAAGTAATGGTCTCGGCACGCTTGGCTATATTGTTATGATGGCGGAACTCGCCGAACAAATAAAAGCTAATAATATTGATCCTTCTCATCTCTTTGTGGCTGTTGGATCAGCCGGTACTTTGGCCGGAATTTCTTTGGGCGCCCAATTGTTCGGTATGCGTAATCTTCAGATCAGAGGTATTCCTGTTTTCCCACCCGGAGAGATGAATATAGTAGAGCGTACCGATAACCTTATACAGGCTGCTATTGAACTCATAGGTAGCAAAGACATGCTTACATTATCTCGTAATTATGAAATTGATTATGGTCCGGAAGATGCTCCCTTTAGCGGTATAGGCTACAATATGCCGGATGGGAAGACTTTTGCCGCTATTAATGAATTCGCGGCTAATGAGGCGATTATCCTGGACCCATGTTATACCGGCAAGGCCGGCAGAGCGCTTTTGACTTTTTTGGAACAAGAGGCTACCGCTGAGGATACAGTAATTTTTGTTCATACCGGTGGCGCTCCGGGGCTATGGTCAAAAGTTCATATGGATTATATTAATGGACTGTCACGGGAGTAAATATGTCTAAGAAATAATAAATTGATAGATATATAAATTTCTTTAGAGTAATTTTAGAGGTGTTTTATGCTTACAATTGAACAGTTGATTCAGAACATTAAGACTTCAAGTAGTTTTTCTGATTGCTACGCATTCGTAGTCAGTAATGGCCGGAATAAGCATATTTTTGAATATTATCAAGATGATATTTTGATTCAGACTTCATATGAAGAATATGATCGTTTGGTCAAGGGTACCGCTCATAAATTACGAGAGAAAGTTGGTTCTAAAGATAAATATATTGCGCTTAGACTTCCGAATAGTCCCGAATTTTGCATTCTGTTCTGGGCTATCTTGGCAGCAGGATATGATTTGCTTTTGTTGAATTATTTACATGATTTGGATAGCGCGATAGAGCTTATGGCACAAGCGGGAACAGAGACTTTGATTACGGATCAACTATCTGAGGACATCTCGTATTTGCCTCCAGCTTCATTGATTGAAGAAGCTTCTGACTTCCCGTTAAATTCGGTCTGGGGAGATAGGATCGCTCTTTGTACCAGCGGTACTACCGGGGATGCCAGAGTTTTCGTGCATGACAGCGCGGGCATACTAAGTATGGTAGAGGGCCTGGTCCTGCTTTCAAAAAAGACTGATCGTTGGCTGCGGTTCGGATTTACTGAGAAGTGTTTGTCTTTTCTACCTTTTAATCATGTCTTTGGACTGATGGCTGTATTTATGTTAACTCATGTTGCGGGTAATACTTTGGTTTTTCCTACCGGTATGGCTCCTGAAGTTGTTCTCGAGTGTTGTCGTCGACACAAAGTCACGCAGATTATCAGTATTCCTCTTTTTTGGAATGCTGTTGTCAAGGGACTCTATAGAAAAATTCGTATGTTAGAGGGCAAGGACGCTCTGGCCGCTTTTGAAAAGATGATTGAGAGCAGTCTTGAAGCACAAGCGGCGGGCGTAGAACTCCCCCCGGATTACGCGGAAAAACTCAAGTTAATCAGGGAACAATTACTTGGTGATGATATCTATCTTGGTTGTAGCGGAGGCGGATATATTCCTGAGCATGTATTGCGTGTAATCAATGGTCTTGGCTATTATCTCAGTTCGGGTTATGGTTTGACAGAGGCCAATATTGTCTCAGTTTGCAATACTGAAAATGTTAGTGAACGCGTGACGGGCAGCGTTGGTGAAGCTATATTACCCGAAGTTATCAAGCTTTCACCTGAAGGCGAGATTCTTCTGAGAGGTGAGAGTTTATATATAGGTGTCCTAAAGTCTGGCCGCTTCCATGCTGTTGATTACAGGAGTGGCGAGTGGTTCCGCACAGGTGATGTCGGTCGTATAGAAAACAATGTTATTTACATTGACGCTAGAATTAAAGAAGTTATTATCGGCCCTTCCGGCGAGAATATCTATCCTGATACTGTCGAAGCAAACTTCCAAGATTTACCCGGCGTTCGTGAGCTAACGGTAATTGGTATCCAATCAGACAAATATAAATATGCCAACTTGCTTTTGGAGTTGGTACCGGATGCTAATCTTATCGAATTGCAAGAGGCATTAAGAGGCCGTATGGTTAAATTACCGCCTTCTTCAGCCATTTCTAATGTGTTGATTAGTTTGGAACCTCTGCCGCTATCTACAACCAGAAAGGTTAAACGCCAAATTCTGGCTCAACAAATTAATCAAGGATCCTGGCCAACTATGACCTTATCTAAATACATCGAGGAACAAATAACAGCTAATGATTCGGCGCAAGATACAAAAATAGAAACTAGCGATGTTAAGGCAGTTGAGGATGACGTTAAAATCTCTGAAGAGCATAGTAAGACTTCCAGCCTTACAGATCAGGAAAATCATGGTACTACGGACTCCGGACTCTCTATCAGTGAAATTAAAGAAACCGTCAAAGGCTTCTTTGCCGAAGCTCTAGATCTGGAAGAGGATGAAATATCCGACACAGGACATTTTATTCTTGATTTGGGTGGTGATAGTTTATCTAGCCTTACTTTGCTCAACCTTTTGGAGAAAGAATACAATATCGCCATAGTTGATGATGAGTACTATAGTTGTATGAATTTGAATGATATAACATCACTTATTCACCAACATGTAGCCGGTTCCGGCAAGGGAGATAAAGAATCAAGGATTTCGCTGGAAACGAAAGTTAGATCGCCTGAAGAGCGTGTGGATAGTTTTGACAAGATTAGAGAAATTAAACAGTTTACCAAACGCTCTGAAACGTTGTTAGCGAGTAGCGATATGTTTAATCCTTACTTTATAGCTCAGGAATCACCTCTCAAGGATGTATCCTACATGAATGGGCGGGAAATGATAAATCTAGGTTCGTACAATTACCTGGCCATGTCAGGAGATCCGGAAGTAAACGCTGCAGCTATCGCCGCGGTAGAGAAATATGGAACTTCAGCTAGCGGTAGTAGATTATTGGCCGGGGAAAAGGATATTCATAAGAAATTAGAAGCAGCAATCGCTCGCTGGAAGAGGACAGAGGACGCTCTGGTTTTGGTCAGCGGACATGCTACTAATGTTACATTTGTCGGCAATTTTTGCGGTTCAGGCGACCTGATCATATACGATCGGCTTAGTCATAATTCAGTTATACAGGGAATTTTGCTTTCTCGAGCCAGTAGTAAATTTTTCCCCCATAACGACTACCAAGCCTTAGAAGATTATCTTAGACAACATAGGGATGATTATGAGAAGGTTCTCATAATTATTGAAGGAGCCTATAGCATGGACGGTGATGTGGCTCCGGTACCTGAGTTTGTTCGCATCAAGAAAGAATATGGTTGCTTTCTTATGGTAGACGAAGCTCACTCTGCTTGTGTTTTAGGTGAAAATGGAGAAGGTGTTGATGAATATTTCGGGCTAGCTCCTGACGATATCGATATTAAAATGGGTACTTTGTCTAAAGGGTTAGGTACCTGTGGTGGTTATTTAGCAGGTGACAAATTACTGATAGATTATCTGCGCTATAATTTGCCGGGTTTTACTTTCTCAGTGGGCTTAAGTCCTGCTCTGACAGGCGCCGCCCTTAAAGTATTAGAGATAATGGCTAGAGATAACAGCAGAGTCAAAGCACTACAAAACAATATAGCCTATTTTCTCAAGCGAGCGCATGAGTTAGGTTTTGACACCTGTTTAGCCAAAGATACAGCTATTGTGCCTATTATGATAGGACCTGACGATCTTGCCTTTAAGCTCAGTGTCGATATGATGGAAGATGGTATCATTGTGCCGCCGGCTATCTTCCCCGCTGTACCGATGGGACAGGCAAGACTTCGCTATTGTCTTACTTCAGCGCATAAGCCGGAGCAGATTGATTATGCTTTGCGGGTTCTATACAAGCATTTATCAAGAGCGCAAGGACTTCTTAATTAGCGCTTTAGAAACAGATTATAATGCAGTAGCATGTAGCGCTAAATTGATTGTAGGGAAATTTAATGGCAATAGTCCCCAATTTAAATTGTCTTTATTGTTTCAGGAGGTGACTATTTGTGCTTAATGGACTTTTGTTTCAAGGTTTTTGTTGGTATTTGCCGGCAGATAGTAGACATTGGCGACGTTTGATTAACATGGCTCCCGAACTCAAAGAAATAGGCGTTACCGGCATCTGGCTACCTCCAGCTTATAAGGGTACATCTGTATTCGATACCGGTTATAGCGCCTACGATCTTTACGATATTGGTGAGTTCCGGCAAAAGGATACTATTCCCACAAAATACGGTACAGCTACTGAATTACAACAACTAGTTGCCGTCATGCACGAGTCTGGCATTCGAGTTTACGCGGATGTTGTACTTAACCACAAAGCCGGAGCTGATGAAACGGAACGTTTCATGGCAGTTCCTGTTGATCCTAAAGATCGCACTGTAGAAATTGGTGAGCCGAGAGAGATTGAAGGCTGGACTAAATTTACCTTTCCGGGCCGGGGTGATAAATACTCTCAGTTTAAGTGGACTTTTGAACATTTCGCTGCTATAGACTTTGATCAAGCTACAGGCCAAACCGGTGTTTTTAGAATTGTTGGTGAAAATAAAGGCTTTGGTATGGCGGTTGATCCGGAATATGGTAACTATGATTATTTAATGCACGCGGATATTGATACTTCGCATCCGGATGTAATTCGTGAGCTTTATAACTGGGCAGAATGGTATCTATCTCGTTTTGATTTTGACGGTATGCGCTTGGACGCTGTCAAACATATTGACGAGCCATTTATGCTGGGCTTTATTGAAGAAATGCGTAAGCGTGTAAAATCTGATATCTATGTAGTTGGTGAATACTGGACTGCTGATATTGAGCGCATGCGTCAATATTTGGACAATGTCCATTATCATATGCAGTTGTTTGATGTTGCTTTGCACTTTAACTTTGAAAGAGCCGCTAATGAAGGTAGTGCCTTCGACTTACGAGAAGTTTTTGACAATACATTGGTTCAAGTCAATCCCCTCAATGTTGTTACCTTTGTTGACAATCATGACTCACAGCCCGGACAAGCTTTAGAGTCTTTTGTGGCGGACTGGTTCAAACCGTTGGCGTATGCTTTAATTTTGCTGCGTCGCGATGGCTATCCTTGCCTTTTCTATGGTGATTACTATGGTATCGCAGGAGGTGAGGGCTTAGCGGATGTCTTGAGACCATTATTATTGGCTAGGAAAGAAAGGGCCTATGGACCGGAGAAAGATTACTTTTTCGACAAAAATGCCATCGCCTTTGTTCGTGAAGGTGATCTCAAATATCCACACTCCGGCCTGGTTTGCATTCTTTCTACTGGAGCTGAAAACAGTGTCTATATTGAATTAGGCGCCGATCGTTTCGGTCAGACCTGGTATGATATGACCGGAAATCGGTCGGAGCAATTAGTTCTGGACGAGAAGGGTGGAGCGGATTTTACGGTAAACGGCAGGACAGTCTCAGTTTGGACTGAAAAAAATTGCTAGTTACCGTGACTGTTGTTCTTTTAGAGAATTAATATTATTCATATGAAACTCCAATAATGTTCCGGGGTTAACAGGAATTGTTTTTGTCACACACTCGTGCTAAAATACATAAATAGACAATTTAGCTGATGACAAGCAGGCAAATGAGATGAGAATTCTCTGCGGTCCCGCCACTGTGATTTAAGCCAGAAAACTGCCTCATCAGATTGTTATATAGCAGCTCTACGAGGCATAGAGGAGGCTAAACACTTCCCACTATGCGGGAAGTGTTTTTATTTTAAAGGAGGTATTAAATGAAGTCTAAAGGGAAACTTATACTGGGTCTAGCCCTAATGACGACAGCGTTTCTGGCCGTTTCTCCGGTTATAAATGCTATGCATATAATGGAAGGATATCTTCCATTAGTACATGCGGTTATTTGGGGTGTTATCGCGCTTCCCTTCGTTATTGGCGGCTACTTCAGTATTCGCAAAAAAATTAGGGAGAACAGAAAGCTTTTACTTATTTTTGCTATGGCAGGGGCCTATTGCTTTGTGCTATCGGCTCTAAAAATTCCCAGTGTGACCGGTAGTTCATCTCATCCTACCGGTACCGGTCTAGGGGCAGTTCTTTTTGGCGCTCTACCCATGGCCTTTATCAGTGTGCTGGTGCTATTATTCCAGTCTTTACTGCTAGCTCATGGGGGTCTAACTACACTGGGGGCAAATACTTTTAGTATGGGTATTGTGGGTCCCTTTGTCGCTGTCGGTGTCTATCTTTTAACTAAGAAACTGAAAATCAACCGCTTGGTAGGCATTTTCCTAGCTACGGCCTTGAGTGATCTCCTTACTTATGTTGTCACTTCTTTCCAGCTTGCTTTGGCCCACCCCGCTGCCAATGGTGGATTTGCCGCTTCTCTCACAGAGTTTATGGGCATCTTCGCTATTACTCAGGTCCCAATCGCGATAATTGAAGGATTGATAACGGTTATAGTAATTATCGGCTTTGAAAGCTATGCCCGACCGGAACTGAAGGGATTGGGTTATTTTGAGGAGGCAAGGGCGTGAATAGAAAAACATTGGTTATTGTACTAATTCTCTTGGCGATAGCCGTAACAGTTATTCCTTTGATTCTTATTAAAGATAGTGAATTTGAAGGTGCCGATGGTGAGGCTGAGGAGAGAGTGTCAGCTATCAATCCGGACTATGAGCCTTGGGCGGAGAATATTATGGAACCGCCGGGGGGTGAGACGGAGAGCTTGTTGTTCGCGTTACAGGCAGCTCTCGGCGCGATTGTAATTGGTTTTGGTTTTGGCTATCTGGTAGCTCGTAAAAAGAACGTAACGCAAACTGATGCTGATCGCGCTTAATCTAAATTATGACAAGACGCCTTGTTAAAGCTGTTTTTATAGGCATAGTCCTTTATCTGTTGGGCACAAAAACCGGGATTGTTATCGCCGGTTTTGTGCTCACTTTTTTTGTGCATGATCATTTTCATCAGATAACGGCTATTGACAAATATGCTTATAAAAGTCCACTCCATAAGATCCCGGGAATATCTAAACTACTTTTTTTCCTAACCGTGCTGATTATTTGCGTATCACAATCTGATCCGGTGCTGTTTATATTTGTTATTTTGAGCATGGCTATTATTACCGTATTTGTTGGCAAAGTACCGCTCAGAATATATTTATCGGCTCTATTTATTCCCATTAGTTTTGTGCTGGCCGGTATGTTAGTTTTTCGCTATGATCTCAGTTTCTCTCCACTGAGTTTGTCAATAGATGAGGCCGGAACTCAGTTCGGCTGGTTGCTGACGGCAAGGGTATTTGCCGCTATATCCTGTTTGTATGCTCTGATATTTTCGACACCACTTTCTGTATTGATAGAGACTTTACAAAAAATGCGAATACCGGCATTAATTATTGAATTTATGACACTGATGCTCAAGTTTGTCTATATTTTTTCCACCATGTATGAAAAAATGAGACAGGCTTCGCGGTCTAGATGTGGTAACAGTACTTTCAAGAACGGCATCCGTTCTACCGGTTTGATCTGGAGTCAATTAATGCGCAGAAGCTTAGAACAAGCGCGTTCGTCTTATGATGGGATGTTAGCCCGTGGCTATAATGGTAAGCTGACATTTTTGACACGGCCTGTCAAGCATAGAATTTGGCATTTGCTGTTCGCGGTGCTTTATTTAACAGTAATCGGTTTGCGTTTGGGAGGAGTCTTGGCTTGGATTTGATGCGATTAGATAAAGTAAGTTTCTCCTATGAGAAAGAAAAACCTGTATTAAAGGAACTTAGTTTAAGCTTAGAAAAAGGTCAATGCCATGTAATTTTAGGTGAGAACGGGGCTGGCAAAAGCACATTGTTCTTCCATCTTAACGGTTTGCTGAAGCCTGATTCGGGCGAGATCTTCTACTGTGGTGAACCCTTAAAATATAACAATAGCAGTTTGTCAGCCTTGAGATCCCGAGTTGTCTTGTTGTTTCAAAATCCGGATGATCAAATTCTTGGCGCGACAGTGGAGGAAGATGTTTCTTTTGGACCGTTAAATTTGGGGTTATCTCCCGCGGAAACAAATAAGCGGATTGACAGGATCCTAGATAAAATGGGATTGACCGACTTGCGCTTCCAACCTACCGCTTATCTCAGTGGTGGAGAGAAGCAAAAGGTTGCTTTAGCGGGTATTTTAGTAATGGAACCGGAGCTATTGATTTTTGATGAGCCGATGTCATCACTTGATCCACTTCATGCTTCTGTTGTTGAAGAAATCTTGAAGGATTTAAAAGCAGAAGGAAAGACATTACTTTTAGCTACTCATGACGTTAATCTTGCCCTACGCCTGGCCGACAAGATATTCATTTTGAATCAAGGTATGTTGATTAAAGAGGGATCGCCGGAGGAAGTTTTAATAGATGAATCTCTTTTAAGGCAAGCCAATCTGGTTTTGCCGGACCTGGTTAAAACAGCTTCATTGCTACAAAAAGCAGGCCTAATCGCCGCGGGCTCAATTCCTCGTTCTCATCAGGAATTGGCCGAAATGCTAAATGCTTTTTCATAATGTGGCGTGGAAACTTGCGTTGAGTATACTTAATTTTAGTGCTTTAACTTGAACAGACAATAACTAGGGAGGATGAGCTAAATGAAAAAAGCAATCGTGGTGGTTAGTTTTGGTACTAGTTATGAGACGGCCAGAAAGCTATCATATGATGTCTTGATGACAAGACTAAATGATAGCTTTCCTGAACACCCTGTCTATATGGCTTTTACTAGTCAAATGGTGCGTAAAACCCTGTCTAAACAAGGAATTCATTATCCTGACCTGCCGGAAGTTCTCACTGAATTGGGAGAGAGAGAAGCTATCTTTGTTTTCACTCATCTATTACCAGGCTTCGAATATGAAAAAGCTCTGGGCCTGATAAATAAACATATTAATTATCTTCCTCGCCTGGGTAGACCTTTGCTTACTACTGAATTAGATCGAGCGGATTTCGCCTCCGCCCTGAACGAGATTTACCCGCCGCGTCCGGGAATAACCAGGCTTTTTATCGGCCATGGTACCGCGCATGCTCAAGATCGGAATTATGACCGCCTGGAAGCTTTGTTAGGGGAGGATACAATAATCGCGACTCTGGAGGGTAAGAATAATATTTCCGGACTTAAAGAACGTCTTTCTCCGGAGCGAACGATTCAACTGATTCCCTTATTGTATGTAGCCGGAGATCACGCCTTGAATGATATTTTCGGCGAGGACGGTATTCACTCCGCCTTGTCTGCTGAAGGTTACGTGCTTGAGGGTGAGCCAAGAGGCTTGGGTGAATATGAGGAAATCCAGCGTTTGGTTACGGAACAAGTAAGAAATTGTCTGCGTGGTCGCTTTTATGGGGTAGGAGTAGGGCCGGGTGATCCGGAACTCTTAACTCTCAAAGCAGTTAGAATACTTGAACAATGTCCTGTCTGGGCGGTACCTCGAACCATGGGCGAAAATACTTTGGCTTTGGATATTGTCGAAAAGGCTGTTTCTAGTAAAGACAAAGAATTGATTTATCTTGACTTTCCTATGACCCGTGATAAGAAAGTGTCTCAGGCTAACCATGTAGTTCAAACTTTTAGACTGTTAGACGTACTGGATTTAGAACAAGATGTCGCCATGCTAAATTTAGGTGACGCCAGTACTTTTTCCACTGTTCACTATCTCTACCCGTTATTGAAATTGGCCGGAGTTGAAGCCTATATAGTACCCGGCATAACAAGTTACAGCGCCGCGGCGGCAAAATTGGGACGCAGCCTTACGAGCAGAGATCTGCCGTTGACGATCTTGCCCGCTGCCTATACGAATCTGGAAGATGCTCTGGATAGAGACGGATCCAAAGTAATCATGAAACCGTCACGTGATTTGTCAACTTTGCTAGAACTATTAAAGGAAAAAGGACTGACAAAAAATACAGGCATGGTAGTAAACTGTGGTTTGCCCGACGAGAGTATCTTTTCCGACATCTCGGAGGTGGTGGATACTGAGCTTGGTTATTTCAGTACAATTTTAATTGATGATAAAAAATAATTTATTTAGCGACTTCGTTAAGGTACAAGTAAATCTTCCGGCCTGAGGACTTACGCGGGTCTTATTTTACTATTCTTACTTGAAAAGTATATTGATTTAACATATTTTATATATATGCGCAAACTGAACTGTTAAGCGTACATTATTTTTTAATGAAATGAGGCCAATATGACAAGAGTAGCAACAGATATTGGCGGAACTTTCACTGATTTAGTAGCACTTGATAATGACGGTAAGGTAGTAACTCTTAAGAGTCACACGACACCTCCAAATTTTGAGGACGGTGTGCTCAATGTCATTAAAGAAAGTGGACTGGCTGCTGATGAAATTGAGATGTTCCTCCACGGCACAACAACAATAATCAATGCTCTTACTGAGCGCAAGGGCGCTAAAACCGCGCTGATTACGACCCGCGGGTTTAGAGATATTCTGGAAATCGCTCGTTGCAACAGACCGGATTTGTTTAATCTGGTTTTCGCGAAACCACGTCCCTTTGTTCCCCGATATTTGCGACTAGAGGTTACAGAAAGAGTAGCTACTGACGGTTCCGTGTTAGAACCTTTAGTAGAAGAAGATGTATTAGATTGCGTAGAGAAGTTTAAGCAGGAAGGAGTAGAGAGTATCGCCATCTGTTTCCTGAATTCTTATATCAATGACGAGCATGAGATGAAGGCGTTGGAGATAGTTCGGCGCGCCTGGCCTGAGATCTTCGTGACGGCGTCGGCGGAAGTGACCAGAGAATGGCGTGAATACGAGAGAACCTCTACAGTTGTCCTGAATTCCTATGTACTGCCCATTGCTTCTTTATATCTTGACCGCCTGGAGACAAAATTGGAGAAGGAAGGTTTTGTCGGCAAAAAATACGTTATGCAATCAAATGGCGGTAGCACTACCTTTGAGCAAGCGCGCCAGACGCCGATAAATCTTTTAGAATCAGGTCCGGTGGCGGGGGTTTTAGGCTCAGCTATTTTAGGGAAGATGGTAAATGAAGAAAATATCATTTCCATGGATATAGGTGGAACTACTGCCAAATGCTCTCTCATTGACCGCGGTCAGGCTCGAGTAACGACTGAGTACAGAATTGAGCGTACTGAACGCTATGCCGGTTATCCTGTGATGATACCTGTTATTGATATAGTCGAAATAGGTAATGGCGGTGGCTCAATCGCGCATGTAGACGCTGCCGGATCACTTCGTGTAGGACCCGAGTCAGCTGGCGCTATGCCCGGCCCTGTCGCTTATGGACTTGGTGGCACTGAACCCACTACTACAGACGCTTGTCTGGTTACCGGTCGCTTGTCCGCGGACAATTTCGAAGCTGAAGTAGATCTTGATAAAGTCAGGGCCGCTATTGAAGAGAAGGTCGCTAAGCCTTTGGGCATCAGTGTTGATCAGGCCGCTTTGGATATAATCAGAGTCGCGGAGGCCAATATGGTCAACGCGCTGAAACTAATTTCGGTACGGCGAGGTTATGACCCCAGAGAGTTCGTAATGGTAGCTCATGGTGGGGGTGGACCTATGCATAGCGCCGCTCTGGCGCGTGATCTGATGGCTCATCGTGTTATTGTTCCCAACTCCGCGGCAGTTTTTTCCGCCTGGGGCATGTTGATGACAGACATCAGGCATGATTGGATCAGAACCCATATCTGTCCTTTGGAGACAACCGCGGCTACGGATATCAACGCTATTTGGGACGAGCTGAAAGAAAAAGCATATGAGCGTATGCATGAAGAGGGTTTGAGTGATAAAGAGATCATCTATCAAGCTATGCTGGATATGCGCTATCAGGGACAAGAACATACAGTTCCTGTCAACACAACCGCGGGCAACTGGGACGATAATACAGGTGACGGACTGATTGAATCTTTCCACCGCAATCACGAGCATTTCTATACCTATAGACTAGACGGAACGCCCGTAGAGATTGTAAACTTCCATCTTATAGCGTTAGGCGTTCTGACTAAACCTGAACTATCTAAAATACCTGTGTTGGGCCATGAAATAATAGAACCTGTAGGCGAGCGCGATGTACTATACGATGATGGCAAGTGGAGAACAACTCCGGTTTATGAGCGTTCGGATTTAAAAGCAGGTTTCACAGGAACCGGTCCTTTGCTTATTGATGAAAAAACAGCTACAACAGTGGTGTTGCCCGAACAAGAGCTGACCGTTGATGAATATGGTCATTTGATTATAGAAACGGGGGTAAAATAATATGGCCACCCAAAACAATGAAGTTAATACAATTGATAAAGAAGTCACGCCTGAAATTGATAAAGTAACTTTGGATATTGCCAAAGACGCTTTAATAGCGGTCGGTAATGAAGTTTTTCACGCTTTCGCGCGTACATCCATGAGTCCGATTATATATGAAACACTTGACTACGCCAGCGGCATCGCGGATGCCGACGGCAATCTCCTAACCCAAGGTAACGGAGCTTGCGGCTTTATTGGTCTGATCTCGCCATTGATTAAAGAACTGATCGCTAAATATGGCAAAGAGAATATGTATCCCGGTGATGTGTTCATCATCAATGACCCCTATATGGGAGGTGGCTCTCATTTATCTGATATAGGTATGGCCATGCCTGTTTTTTATGGCGAACGCCTGATTGCCTTTGTCGGCAATAAAGCGCACTGGGGAGATGTCGGCGGTATGGCGGCCGGCTCGTTTACGACCGATAGCACCGAGGTTTTCCAAGAAGGCATATGCTTTTCCGGTCTCAAATTGGTTGAAAAAGGAAAGCTTAATCCTCAATTGCAAGGCATAATTCAATCCAATGTCAGATTCCCGGAAGCGGCTAACGGGGATATGTGGGGACAAATTGCTTCCCTCCGTACGGGTGAGCGCAGACTGATTGACCTGGCTGACAAATATGGGGTCGAAACACTGTTGCTATCAATGCGCAGACTGCTTGAGCAAGGCGAGCAACTCGCGCGCCAGAGAATTAAGGAATTTCCGAAGGGCAGTTGGGAAGCGGAAGATTTTATGGACGATGATGGACACGGCAATCCGGTCAAGATCAAGGTCAAGGTAACAATCACTGAAGATGAATTTATCGCTGATTTTACCGGTAGCAGTCCCCAGGTAAAAAGTCCTATCAATACAGGTACCAGTTCTTTAGAAGCGGCTGTTAAAGTAGTTTATATGGCAATCCTTAATCCGGAATTGGACGTTAACGATGGCGTGTTTAAACCGATGAAGATCATCTCTGAACCGGGCTCAGTCTTACAATGCACCAGACCTGCCCCCACTTCTTGCTATTTTGAGAGCATGATCTATGCTATCGATACGGTTTGGCACGCGCTGGCGCCGGTGTTCCCCGAGGCCCTCGGGGCAGGACATATGTTGTCCGTATGTTCTGTCGTCATGTCGGGACAGCATCATCTTAATGATCAGCAGTTCCTAATAGTCGAACCTACTGGGGGTGGTTGGGGCGCAAGTCTCGGTAAGGATGGAGAAGTAGGTCAATTCTGTGTTGGTGACGGGGAGACCTATAATGTCCCTGTCGAGATGGCCGAGAGACGTTACGGAATTATGATTGATGAATATAGTCTCAATACGGATGGTGCCGGCAGTGGTGAATTCCGAGGTGGTAGCGGCGCGGTTAGAATTTATAGAGCTATGACTGACGGTCAACTGTTTACAGCCTCATTTGGACGCAACAAGTTCCCGGTTTGGGGGATGAACGAGGGCGCCGCGGGATCAAACAATTATTTTGAGATTTTTAGAGCTGACGGTACTAAAGAAGGTCCATTCGGTATAGTTGCCCGTAAAGTTTTGAACAAGGGTGATTATGTTCGCATGGTTACCAGTACGGGCGGTGGTTACGGAAATCCTTTGCTTCGACCGGTGGAATCTGTAATTTCTGATGTTAAAAACGGCTATATTAGCAGGCAACAAGCAGCAGATGATTACGGGGTCAATCTTGATGAGGAATTAAATCTCATCAGTGAAAGCGCGGATCGTATTAGTATAAAGTCTGAGTAGATAGGCATGTAGAAGACTTGGTAGGTTTAGGTACTATTGTTAATACTATAGCCGTAATAATTGGTGGCGGAGCAGGCCTCTTAATTAAACATGGTCTGAAGGCTCGTTTTCAAGAAATTCTCCTACAAGCATTAGGTCTATCAGTACTTTTTGTAGGAATAGCCGGCGGCTTACGAGGTCTGCTTAAAGTAAATGCCAATATACTCGAGACTGACAATACTCTCTTGATGATCGCTAGTTTGGTTTTAGGCGCTCTTTTGGGCGAATGGTGGCGACTGGAAGCTCGTTTGAACTCTGTCGGAGAGCGCCTAAAATCTCTAGCAAAAGCCCGAGATGAAGATAGCAGGTTTGTTGAGGGTTTTGTGACTACAACAGTAATAATCTGTGTCGGGGCAATGGCTATAGTGGGGCCGATTCAAGACGCGCTCGCGCGTGACCCTTCCATGCTCTATGCCAAATCAGCCCTTGATGGTATTATCTGCATGATCTTAGCCTCCGGCCATGGAGCCGGAGTGCTGTTCGCGGCTTTGCCCATGGCTCTGTACCAAGGAACAATTACGCTTCTGGCGGGTATGATAGAACCGTATTTGAGCGATATCATAATCTTTAACTTATCTTTTGTTGGTTCATTAATGATTTGCTGTATCGGCATAAATATGCTGTGGAAGACTAAAATTAGAGTAGCGAATTTTCTACCGGCTCTACCGGTTGCCGTTCTTATCTCCGTCGTATCCGACCTTTTCCAGGCTAGTTAATATCTCAAGACTCCGTTTTGGCGATATAGGCTAATAGTTAAGAAAAATTGTAAACAGAACGCATCCCGTTGTTTATAAATTATCGTTGCAATGATCTAATGTTGATGATATAAATGTAGTCATGTTAATTGAGACTTATTAGGCTTCATAAAGAGTACACCCTGAAAAAAGAATAAGATGAAAGTTTTCTAAAACAATATGTATTGAATCAGTTCGACTAATATATAAGAATTATGAGGTTGAAGAATGAAAAAACTATTGTCATTATTCTGTGCGCGATAACTCTTTTCACACTTATCTCCTGTTCAAGTGAGAACATCTCTGTTAGCGATATAAATGCTAGTAACACTGAGAATGCTTCTGTAAGTCTAACAGATATTATGAACGAGATCTGCGAGGGCGTAGATCTTCCCGCGAATGATGTTTTTACTTTGGATCAGTCAAATTTTGAAGATTATAGTTTTGTCCCTTGGGACAAGAGTATAGAGGCTGTCTGTTCCGAAGGCAAAATAACCACTTCCGCTCATTCTCTTGTTCTTATAAGAACTCAAACGGAAAACGCCGAATTGTTGGCAAAAAACATAGCAGAGAAAGCTGACACGCGTAAATGGGTTTGTGTTGAGGCTGAGGTGGGTAAAGTTTTTTATGCGAAAGCGTATGTATTAATGATTATGACATATAATGACGTCTTAGATGATCTTCAGAACAACTTTCTGGAGTTTGTGGGCTCAGATCCTGTTAAATTTCTTGATATCAATCATTAACCGGCTTGGCTGAAAGGATTCTAATTTGAGACTAAAGGAAACAAAACAGCCCATTATGGGTCTGGCAGCACTGTTAATTTTGTTTTACCACCTGTACCCTATCCCTCGTAATGACTCTATTTTGTCAGTTTTTCTTAGATATGTTATTACAACATCATATATAGGTGTAGATCTATTCTTTTTCCTGGCCGGATATATGTCCTTTTTCTCTGCTTTGGACGACAATACAATATATATTAGGAAAAAGCTAATAAGGATTTACCCTCTTTTTATCATCTCCTGCGCTATCTTTGTCTTCATGGGTAAAATCTCCCTCCCCAAAGCCTTGTTGACATTATTGGGGATCGAGTTGTTCAGTAGAGGTGGCGGATCCTTTTTGTGGTTTTTACCTGCTATTATGATCTTTTATCTTACTGTTCCCTTGTATAAGAAACTTCAAAAGAAATTTGGTAGCTTCCCGGTTTTATTGTTTGCATTTTTGGCTTGGTTAATGCTCATATTACTTTTAGAAAAAACTGTGAGTAACCATAGCATTAATATCTTTATGTGTAGAGTTCCTATTATCATGCTTGGAATTGCTTTAGCTAAATATGAGGGGAAATGGCAAAAAGGATATCAGGTGATCGTGGGCATCTTGTTGTTGTGTTCTGGTGTTTTACTAGCCTGGCAGTTTAGCTATCCGGGCAAGACAGATTTTCTTATCAGCGATATATTTTATATCCTTACGATTCCCTATGTACTAGGTGTTGTATTACTTGCGGATATTGTTTTCTCTGTGGGCGAAGCCAGAATTTTTGCTTTTTTGGGTAAAATAACCCTAGAACTTTATTGCTTTCAGATGCTGTTCGGAACACTGTTCTTTGAATGGTTTATTGTCCTTACAAAAAACGGTTTCCTTTCGTTTGCCCTAGGAGCAGCGCTAATAGCGCTTATTTCTTATCTCTGGAGTCTGGTTTACAGACAATTACAGACCAAATACTTTTTAAGCAATCTGGCCTCAAAAGACTACGCGCGTATAAAAATTAACAAGCAGTGACCTCATACTAACCTACAACATAGATGTTTCTATTACATTTTCAATTAATGAAAGATCAATCGTTCTGAAATCATCAAGCGCTTTCTCATTCCAGTTAGGAGTTTTTTTATAGTTCAATAATTTTAGGGTTACCGCGATGCTATTTTCAATTAAAGTTAAGCTCTCATAGTCGGTTCTTTCTTCGCCGGGTGTAATTATTATTGACTTGAAGGGGGTCTGATTAGGCTTTATGCTGCCTGACATAGGATGAGTTAGGAGAACAAAACCTTGATGGATTTTATCTCTCGCCTCATAGAGGACCTCTAGGAGCTGGGCATTTTCCAAGAAAATGACCTCATACTTATTGTGATACTTTTCGTAAACTAGCGCGTTATTAGTTATTATTATTTTGCTCATGCGATACCTCTGTTAATATTGCGATTTATCATTGAAGCGAGTACTTAAAAGCAAAGCAGTTTTATATGATACTCTTGCCCTTTAGAGAGAACATTCTCTTTATGTGTTGCCACAAAGATAAGGATGGTTTCTCATCTATACGGGAAGGCTCAAATTCAGGTCTATTTTCCATTTGCCATTGTTGATTGTCTAGTGGCGGTAACGCCGGGTCTTCTTTTTTGATATAAGTTCCATTAGGCAGCAACTGTCTAGCTTTCAGAGTATCGCGCAGTTGTAGATCCAGGAAGTCTTGCAAATATTTTTTAATGGCCGGATCCTGTATCGGGCAAGCGACTTCGACTCGTCGGACAATGTTTCTTGTCATCATATCGGCGGAAGAAATATAGTACTTCGTTTCTTCTCCGGAGCCGAAGCAATAGACTCTGGCATGCTCCAAATAACGCCCCACGATACTGGTGACATTAATATTGTCAGTTTTACCCTCTATGCCGGGACGGATACAGCATATGCCGCGTAATATGAGCTCAATCTTCACGCCGGCCTGAGAGGCCTCAACCAACTTATCGATAATGTCTCTTTCTGTCAGCGAATTAGCTTTGATAATAATGCGTCCCGCCGCCCCTTTTTTGATTTCATCGTCCATATACTTTGTAATAGTCGATTTCATGGAGACCGGAGCCACTAACAGCTTTTCGTAACTTCCATTCAGATTGCCGATTAGCATATTTTGAAAGAAAGAGATAGCGTCCTGACTAATAGCTTCATCAGCGGTCATTAAGCTAAAGTCCGCGTACAATTCCGCGGTATCTTCATTATAGTTGCCGGTACCTATCTGAGTAATATACTTTAATTGCCCATTTTCTTTTCTTGTGATTAAACACAGTTTTGAATGGCATTTATAGTTGCCAATTCCGTAGATGACACGGCAGCCGGCTTGTTCCATGCGTTCTGCCCAAGCGATGTTATGAGCCTCATCGAAGCGCGCGCGCAGTTCAATCAGCACGGTAACGTCCTTGCCATTTTCAGCCGCGATAACAAGCTGCTGGGCGACGATCGAATTGGGAGCCAGGCGGTAGATAGTTATTTTTATTGAGAGAACATCAGGGTTGGCGACTGATTCTCTCAGCAATTGCAAGAAGGGTTCCATCGAATCAAAGGGATATGAGAGGATTATATCTCTTTGCATAATCTGGCTGGTCATAGACTGTGAGCGGTTCAGATAAGCCGGGTATTGAGGGCTATAACTCGGATAGACCAAGTTCCACAACAAATGGGGCGAAATTTCCGAGAACAGAGAGTAAACATATTTCATGGTCAGCGGACATTCACTGTAGTAGACTTGATAGTCATCAAGTTTTAGCCTCTGACATAAAATTGCGGCCAGCTTTTTATTTTTACCTTGCATTTCCAAGCGAACCGGCGCTAGACGACTGCGCTTTTTCAGTAGTTTAGACATATGATGTCGATAGTCAATATTTTCTTCATCATCAAATTTATCGCCATCAAAACTGATATCGGCATTGCGAGTCACAGCGACAATATTGCAACTTTGCGGCGTGTAAATTCCAAATAACTCTGAGACATGTGACAGGATAATATTTTCTACGCGGACAAATCTCTCCGGATTATCAAGAGGATGAATATGTGTAGGCAGGGAAGAGGGTACAGGGATCAATCCTAAAGAAGTATTGCCCTGCTTGTCGTGTAATATGGCCGCGATATGCAATAGCTTGTTCGGCAGATGGGGGAAAGGATGGAGCGGGTCTATGATTTGCGGCGATAATATCGGTTGAATATAGTTCTTATAATATTTTTCTACATCCTTAAGCTCCTGGCGGGTCAGTTCCTCCACGCGCAGATCGAAGATGCCTTCCTTCCTCAACTGAGCGCTGACGTCTTTGTATACCTCATCCCGCATTTCAATCAAGGGCGATACCGCGGCGAAGACGACATCAAGTTGTTCAGATGGCGTTAGGCCGGTTTTGTTATCGATGATGTTCGGTGTCATGACAGAAAGATCAAATAAGCTTCCTACTCGCACCATAAAGAACTCATCAAGGTTGCTGGTAAAGATGGAAATGAATTTAAGTCGTTCCAACAATGGCACACTGGTATCGGTAGCTTCTTCCAAGACTCGTTGATTGAAACAAAGCCAGCTTAACTCCCGATGTTGCGTGTAGCTGAAATCTCTTGTTTTCAATGCTTGATCACTTAGCAATTGATCATTTTCTGGCATAGATATCCCTCCCTGACACCGTATTTACTAATAATTATGTCCGAGCCACGCAGATTATCAATTATTTGCAACATCACCATTAATCCGGGCACAATAGTGTGAATGCGATCGGGACAGTTACGTAAAATCAGTGTCCTGGCAAAATGATCTCCTTTGGCAACTATGCTAAATAACCTGTTTAGCTGCTCCTCAGTAATTAGCATATTATCCGGTGGTAACTTGTATAAAGCGTTAATGAGTTTTACTACTCCTCGAGCTGATCCACCCACTCCCACAATATTTTCGGCATTTGGAATTCTACTGAAGCGTACACTCTTCAATTCGTTTTTTATCTTCTTGTTGATATGACGCTGTTCTTTCTCTGTGGGTAGAAAATCTGAGACATGTTTAATATATAGGCTTAGTGAACCCAAGGGAATACTTTTTATCAGATAAGGTTTGTTTTCCTTAAAGGCAACAATCTCTGTGCTACCGCCACCAATATCATATAAAGTTCCATGGGGGCTATCCATATTGTGTAGAATACCGCAGTAGTCCAGCATAGCCTCGCTTTCTCCATCTAATACATCCATAGAATATCCGGTTTTTCTCCTGACCAGATCAAGGACTGTTTCGGAATTATTAATATTGCGCAGAGGAGCTGTCGCGAAGACCCCGGTTGCGATTACTCCAACTTGTTCCAGAAGAGTCTGGAAACCGATCAAAGTAGAGCAAAGACGGGAAATCCCTTCCTGGGACAACTGTCTGCTTTTGATATAGGCCGTCAGGCCTACCTGAACTTTTTTGCTGAATAATGGCTTGAAACCGTTGTCATTTACATCATATACACTGGTGCGGACGGAGTTAGAACCCACATCGATAACCGCGTAATTCATTGAAAGTATCTCTCCTTTTTTCCTATCACATTAGTGTATCGCAATGTATCAAATTCTTGTGAGTACAATTGTAAGTAATGAGTAAATAATATTGATCAGGTACGGTATCGTTACGAATTGCTCGTAAAAAGTTTATCCTTTACTTCAAAGGTATAATATAAATCTAAGCTACAAATAATAGGCAAAGAGGCCAATAATGAACAGTAAAAAGAAAGAAAAGTTATGGACCTTTCAGTTTGTCCTTATCACTACCATTAATCTAACAATTTTCTTTGGTTTTCAATTGTTGACTCCTATATTACCTGTGTATGTTAAGAGCCTAGGGATCAGTGACAATACTATTGGTTGGGTAACCGGTATCTTTACTATTGCCGCTTTATTGGTCAGACCGTTTACCGGTAGCGCGCTTGATAGGCTTGGCAGAAGAATAATTTTCCTGTTTGGTTTAATTGTCTTTATCGTGGCTACGGCTTCTTATAGTTGGTTACCGACAGTAGGTTTAATATTAGCGGTGAGATTTGTTCATGGTCTTGGTTGGGGGATTGCCAGCACAGCTACCAATACTATTGCCTCAGACGTTATTCCCGGCCAGCGCTTTGGTGAAGGCATGGGCTATTTCACCCTTGCCGCCAATGTAGCTATGGCTATCTTCCCGGGCATTGGGCTATATATTATCGCGAACTATAGCTTTAAGGCGGCCTCTCTTTTAGCTACCAGCCTTGTTTTGGTAGCCTTATTCTTATCTTTCGCGCTTAAATATAAGCCGGTCACGACTGAGAAGAAAGCTCAAAAACAACTCGAACTATTTGAAATGACATCTGTACGTCCTTCCGTTATTATGTTCTTTACGACGGTAACATATGGCGCGATAAATAGCTTTTTAGCCCTTTATGCGCAGGAAAGGGGTTTTACTAAGGCCGGAACTTTTTTTACCGTTATGGCTATTGCCATGGTAATTTCCCGACCTCTTTTTGGTATGCTTGTCGATCGCTTTGGTTTTAGCTTAGCGGTGATTCCAGGCTTATTAATCATTATGATCTCAATGTTATTGCTGGGCAAAGCTACGACTTTACCATTATTTCTGATTTCCGGCGCCGCTTATGGTATAGGTTTTGGAGCTACGCAAACCAGTCTGCAAGCCATGGCAGTTACTAGCGCGCCTAGAGATCGCATGGGCTTAGCCAATTCAACCTTCTTCATCGGCTTTGATACCGGGATTGGTTTTGGCTCTATTATCTTGGGGCAGGTTGCCGCGATATCCAGTTACGGCGATATGTTTCTCTGGTCTGCCGCTTCTGTCGCGATTGCTTTAGTTTTATATCTGACTATCGGCAGGCGTCAATTAAGCAGTCACTGAGCGATCACTTAATTACAGTAATTGTCATCTCGGGTAGGAGATATTTCAGGAGTATGGCGTTGAGTGGTTATTACCGCGCTAGCTCTATACCTGCTTAGAATGGTGATAGCTTGCATTTACTAATCAATAATTGTTAGAGTGGTTACAATAATTCATTTTAGTTTAATTTGTAGATGGGTAAAATTCAAAATAAGAAAATTGATATCGTAAATGGACCTGTGGTACAGGTTCTTTTTGCTGTCGCGGTTCCTCTCATGATCAATAATATGATCATGTCATTATACAACCTGGCTGATGGACTCTGGATAGCGCAGGTTTCTCTGGTGGACTTTTCCGCTACCTCATTTATCTGGCCGCCCCATTTTCTTTTTGTCTCTTTAGGCATGGGCATATCTATGGCCGGAATTTCAATTATTTCACAGTTAATTGGCGCCGGTAATCATGACAGAGCGGAATCATACGCGACACATGTATTTTATTTCTGCTTGGGTGTAGGGATCTTTTGCAGTATTTTGGCTGTCGTGTTGGCTCCGACTATCATAGGTTGGATGGGTGCCACCGGCTTATTAGCGGAGAGATCTATAACGTATTTTTCCATCATTATGGTCAGCTATTTCTTTGAAATGATTTACTTAGCCTTTTACGCGATTTTAGGAGCGCAAGGTAAAACCAGAGTTGTGACACAGATCAGCCTTATTACTTCTGTGGTGAATGTGGTCCTGGATCCTTTGTTCATCTTTGAGACTGTGCCTATTGTAGGGATTAAAGGTCTGAATATGGGCATCGCGGGTGCCGCATGGGCGACTGTCTTGTCTCAGTTTTTACGAGTTGTCCTGGGTATCGGCGCCATGCGTTCTAAAGATAATGAAATTGTTCTCAGATTAAGAAAAGTAAAACTTACCAGTAAACAGTTTATTGAGATTGGTAGGGCAGGCTTTCCTACAGCCCTTGGTCAAAGTAGTACCGCGCTGGGCTTTACATTGATGAATAGCATTGTAGTGTCTTGTGGTCAGGCGACTCTGGCGGCTTACGCGTCTGTCAACAGGGTCAGTGGCTTCCTATTACAACCGGCTCAAGGCATCGGTAACGCTCTGACTCCTCTAGTGGGTCAGAATTTGGGCGCTGGTCAAGGAGAGAGGGTAAAGAAGTTTAATAGAGCGGCCTTTAAGGCAATTACTATAATTACGGTAGCAAGCGGAATTTTGTTAATTGTGCTCCGTCACTCTTTATTAAATCTGTTTATCCGTGAGTCGGGAGAGGATGCTGCCCTGGTTTGGTCTCTGGCCTTGGAATATGTTTACTATATCGCTGTTATGACCCCCGCTATGGGCTTTTTTGGAGCCTTTTCAGGTATCTTTATCGGCGCCGGTTATCATCGCTACTCGGCCTTCCTGTCCATCATGAGACTGTGGGGTCTTCGTTTGCCAATCGTGCTTTCTTTACAGAACATTTTTAATCTTGGTGCCACAGGCATCTGGATTGCTATGTTGGCTTCAAATATGCTACTGATCCCGATTGAGCTCAGGCTCTACTATAAAGGTAAATGGTTTACCAGTCCCCGAATCAACCATTGAGAGAAATGCTTTTTTAATCTCCCGTTTTGTCCGGGAGATTTTCCACAATAAATATGGTTTTAATCTTTATGGGTCTATTGCCTGCTGACACGAATAACCCCCTCCGGTTAGCGCTCCTTCCGGGGCCAACTTTTGGGGGCTATTATATGCTTTGTTTCTTATGCCTTATGGAAGGCAAGTAGTAATTTGCTTATTCTCTTTCGTAAGGAGTGACAACCCATTTCACGCAACTGTCAGCTTTTTCTCCAAAGACGTCATAACCGTCAAGGATTTTATTCAGCGGTCTACGATGTGTAATCAAAGGTGTCATGTCAATTTTGCCTTCTTTGATTAGATTGATAAGTTCAGGAATGCGGTTAGCGTTAACGAGTCCCATGCTGATGGAGATGTTTTTAATCCAGAGAGTATTCATCGCCAGCTCAAAAGGCTTTTCAAAGACTCCAATTACTGATACGCGTCCACCTGGACGTACCGCGTCCAGCGCGAGCTGGAAAGTGGGCGCGACGCCTACGGCCTCAATAGTGGCATCGGCTCCACGACCGTCGGTCATTTCTTTGACAGCTTCAACAACGTCAACATTGTCCGGGTTTAGGCCGACATCCGCCCAGCCGTTTTCGACGGCAAAATCTAAACGCTCCTGGTTGAGATCAACCGCGATAACCTTACTGGGGCCATACAATTTGGCGCAAACCATAGCGCACATTCCTACGGGGCCGGAACCGGATACCATGACGGTATCGCCCGGCTCTATACGGGCATTTTCAGCGCCGAGATAGCCTGTAGACAGGATATCGCCGACGAAGAGTACATCTTCATCCGTTAAGCCCTCGGGAATAATATGGCAACCTAGATTAGCGTGGGGTACACGCACATATTCAGCCTGACAGCCATCTATCATGTATCCGAAAATCCAACTTCCGGTTACGCAATGTGAATAGAGACCGCGCCTACAGTAGAAACACTCACCACACTGAGTTACGCAGGAAATGGCACAGCGATCTCCAACTTTTACATTTCTGACCGCGGGACCGACTTCTACAATTTCACCACAAAATTCATGCCCAACAATCCTGGGGGGCTCTACTTCGGGCATACCGCCTGTCCAGATATGAATGTCTGTTCCGCAGATGGTTGAGGTAGTAACACGGACAATAGCGTCATCCGGCTCAATAATCTGTGGCATAGGTACATCATCCAGAGAGATGTTGCCTTTACCATGGTAAACCAAAGCTTTCATTGTTTTTGCCATAAGAACCATAACCCTCCATTTGTTTTGTATAGTGCCTGTCACTATCACTTATATTGTGTAGCTCAAGCTCTACCATGGATATTAGACCATGTATATCGCTAAGTTTCAATAGCCCCATGCAATTAAGATGAGAGAAGATATTGCAAGCTTTTGTTTATCTTTTTGTATAAATTGACTATAAATAAACTTTCCTTCCATATAAAAGCTTAGTCTATATTATAAGCAAAAATTATATCACTCTAGCCTAACCGATTCTCCCGGCCCGTATCGCTGTGGCGATTTCCGCCGCGTGATAACTAATTAGCATTTGAGCTCCGGCCCGAAAACAACTGACCGCGACTTCGTCAATCACTCTTTCTTTTTCTATATAGCCTTTGGCCGCGGCGGCCTCTATCATGGAATATTCCCCCGAGACATTGTAGGCGCAGACAGGTAGGAGCGTGTTTGCCTTTACCGCTGAGATGATATCCAGATAACTGAGAGCAGGCTTTACAATAAGGATATCCGCTCCCTCTGCCTCATCTTGCTTGGCTTCACGAAGAGCTTCTCGCTTGTTATGCATATCCATCTGGTAGCTTCTCCTATCTCCGAAAGAAGGCGCGCTGTCAACTGCCTCACGGAAGGGGCCATAAAAGCCGGAGGCGTATTTTACGGCATAACTCATGATGCCGACCTCTAAGAAGTCGCGTTCGTCAAGAGCCCTTCTAATTGCTGCCACCTGTCCATCCATCATGCCGGAAGGACCTACCATATCAGCTCCCGCCTCGGCTTGGGCCACGGCAATACGACCTAGATATTCTAGTGTCTTATCATTGTCGATATATTCTCCGTCCAAAATACCGCAATGGCCGTGGGAAGTATATTCGCACATACAAACATCTCCGATCAGATAGACTTCATGACCAAATTCTTGTCTGATCCGGCGCATGGCTTGTTGAATGATGCCTTGGTCAGACCAGGCGTCACTACCCTCCAGGTCTTTGTGTTCGGGGACGCCGAAGAGAATAAATTTGTTAACACCCGCCTCTAAAAGTGAATTCACTACGGGACCTAACTTGTCTACTGTATAGCGGCTTTGGCCCGGCATTGTCTCCAAGGGATTCGACATGCCCGTTCCATGTTCAACAAAGAGCGGAAAAATTAATGATTTAGCGCTAATGCGTGTTTCGCGGTTTAGGTCTCGGATAAGTTGATTGTGACGAAGTCTTCTTCCTCTACTTAACATAAATTACTCCTTAAAATTTTTTCCTACCCAGACAGGTTGTATTTTTTCGCAAGGCTACTTTTGTTTTATGATGGATTCTTGCGCGACCAAAGTCTCGACCATACTTTCTAAACTGGCCTCTCTAGCGACTGTAATATCCATACCCAGTTCTTTAGCTGCTTGAGCGGTAATCTCTCCGATACAAAGAGCAGGTTTTCCTTGCATATTTAGTTTGCTGAAACCTCGCACGGCGGACGCGCTGGTGAAGAGTAGTTGATCGTAGCCTGAGATATCACCCGCAAATTCTAGTGGCCGTACTGTATAGAGATGGAGATCTATCAGATCATAGTATGGACTTAAAATCTTGTTTATTTCAGTACTGCCTCCAGCTGAACGGGGCAAGAGCATGGTTTTTCCTTTTTCAAGTACTAAGTCGGGGTTTTCTCCTTGACAAGCGGCGGCCAGATTTTCAGCCAGTGCCCGACCGGTGGGATGAGAAGAGATATAATCGGGTCGGAGATGATACTTTTCTAATCTGGCTCCGGTGCGATCTCCCAGTACGGCTATTTTGATGCCACCTAGACTTCTGAGATCTCTGTCTTGGAGAAAGGCTGTCATAAAGGTATCCACGGCCCGTGGACTGGTGAAGACCAGGTAGTCAAATTTTTCAGGTATGACAAAGGATAGAGCGTTGTATTCAACAGTGGCAAAATGATCGACAACAGCTCCTTCCTCTTCCAGAAGAGAGGTGAGCCTGCCCGGCGTGTCCTCAACTCTTGTCACAAGATACCGTTTGCCAAAGAGAGGGCGCTTAGTAAACCAGTCAAGTTGTTCCGAATAATCACAGACCGCGCCTACCAGGATCAAGACCGGAGAAACAAAATTAGCCGCTTCCATAGCGTCACAGAGTTGATGCAGGGGCGCTAAGACCTTGCGCTGACCGGGCTGACTGCCCTCCATAATAGCGGCGGCTTTAGTATCGGGATCTAGTCCCGCTGCCATCAGACCTGCGGCGATCTCCCGCATATTGCCCAGACTCATCAGGAAAACCATCGTACCCCCGGTATTAACCATAGCCTTGTAGTCAAAATCTAATTTGCCGCCGGCTCTGAAATGTCCGGTATAGATATGGATGCTGCTGGATTTGTTACGGCAGGTGAGAGGTATGCCGCCCAGCAAAGATACTGATGTTGGTGAGGGGATTCCCGGCACGACTTCGAAGGCGATACCTTCAGCTTCAATAGCCAGTATCTCCTCGGCGCCGCGTCCAAACAGAAAGCTGTCGCCGCCTTTAAGACGGGCAACTGTTTTGCCCTCCGTAGCGAGATCGACTATCATGTCGTTAATTTCCTTCTGCTTGTAGCGATGCTTGGAGCCGTGTTTGCCGACATAAATCTGTTCGGCTGAATCCGGGATTAAGTTCAAGATGGGCTTGCCAATCAAATGATCATACAGTACCACATCTGATCTTTGTAGTAGTTGGTGGCCTCTGAGCGTAAGATAACCGGGATAACCCGGTCCCGCGCCTATCAGATATACTTTTCCTTTTTTCATCTTTATTGATAAACCTCTGTTTCTAGATTGATTTTCTTACGCGATAGCTAAGCGAAATTATGCTTTCGCGATATTTTCAGCTAATCTTATGGCGGTTTCTATAGCCAGCTCCGGTTCAGACAGCGCTGTTTTGGTAACAATTGTTTTGTTGTCTCTACTGTACAAAGCGCGGAGCCTGATCATATCCTGTTCACGGGCAGCGTGACAGCAGCAAGGAGAGCTGCAACCACCGTCAAGAGTCCTTATAAAACTGCGTTCTACTTGGCACAGAAACCAACTTTCTTCGCAGTGAAAGCCTTTGAGGTATTTCTTATCAAAATCTTTTCGGCCCTGTACAGCCAGAACACCTTGGCAAGAGGCGGGTATCATCTCATCCGGCGTAAAAATATGATGGACGCGGTCATTCAACCCCATCCGCATCAGGCCGGCTCTGGCCAAAATAAGAGCACCATATTCACCTGTTTCCAATTTATCCAGGCGCGTGAAAATATTACCGCGGATATGCTTGGTCTCAATCTCGGGATAAAGAAGTTTGATTTGCAGAGCGCGTCTGACACTGGCTGTGCCGATAGGTTTACTCGTATCAAAGATACCGTTCTTAGGTAGCACCAGTACATCCTCAGTATAATCACGCCTTCCCACAGCCAAGATCGGAATGTTAGGATCAACTTCTATAGGAACGTCTTTATAGGAATGGACACTGAGATCGGTGCGGCGTTCATAGAGAGCGGCGTCCAGCTCTTTGACAAAAAGTCCTTTGCCGCCCATTTTGTCCAGAGGGCCCGGCAATCTGTCGCCGGTTGTAGTCATCGGTACCAATTCGATTTCGACATCAGGCCAATGGGCTTTTATCGCGTCCGCGACCAGTTTAGACTGAGCCATAGCCAGTTTGCTTTTTCTGGTACCTATCCTAATCTTGGTCATGCTTTTCCTCCAGCGCTTGACGCAAATAGAGCAAAAGTTCTTTAGTCGCGGCGGGACTTTGTCCCTGTGAAGAAACCGAGACAACAAAATCATCTTTTAGAATCAGACCGGGAAAATAAAATGAGCAAAGCTTCTTGTCGCTGGCGACGCTGCAGGGAATTTCCCGATCATGACAGAGCTTGGCGATCTCAGTCTGCAGATCATGGTCAGAAGTAGCCGCTAAGACATAATTTACTCCTTCCAGATCAGACGGCCTGAAAGGTCGTTCACATAGCTCAATATTCTCATATTTTGAATTGGCGGCCAGAGCCTTGATTTCCGGGCTGATGATAGTAGCTACCAGCTTAATCCGGAAAGAAAACCGCGCTAAAACCCGCAGCCTTCGTAAAGCAATTTTTCCACCACCTACGATTAGAAACAATTTGCCCTGACAGGGGATATACAGTGGGAAATAATGATACATATATTCTCCTTGTTCTTCGCGCCTATCCAGATTAGCACACAAAACACCCTGAATGCTATACTTGGATCATCATTGCCGCGGAGTTAAAAGTGGAAGATTTTAGATTCGTCAATAATAAATTTATGAGGTTGGGTATCACAACCGGGAGTTGCGCCGCCGCGGCTGCCAAAGGAGCGGCGCTTTATTTGTTGACCGGGGCAGCCCCCTCTGTTATTACACTGACAACGCCCTGTGGTTATATACTGGAGCTTGAGATTGAATCAAGTTGGCGGGAGCGGGACCAGGCCTGTTGCTCAGTGCGCAAAGACGCGGGAGATGATCCGGATATTACTGATGGCGCCCTGATAGTGGCCTGTGTCAGCAAAAGAACTTCAGGCTTTTTTGTCGAAGGCGGCTCCGGCGTAGGACGAGTGACCAAGGCTGGTTTAGATCAGCCCGTGGGCGCCGCGGCTATCAATTCCGTACCCCGAGCTCAGATCACCGAGGCGCTCCATCAAGTAGCGGAGGCAGCAGGGTATGAGGGCGGATTACTTGCTACTATCTCTGTGCCGGAAGGAGAAAAGCTAGCCGCGAAAACTTTTAATCCTAAACTGGGTATAGTTGGCGGCATCTCGATTATCGGTACCAAAGGCATAGTAGAACCGATGAGTGACCGGGCAATCGTAGAGACGGTGCGTTCTGAGCTTAAGGTCTTAAGAGCGGAGGGTCATCAAGGCTTGTTGCTGACTATAGGAAATTACGGTCAGCGCTTTGTCCATGAGCGTTTAGGTGGCGACTTCCCCTCGCAGACCATGGTCAGCAATTTTGTTGGCGACGCGATAGCGGTAGCTATTGAAGAGGGCTTTACCAAATTATTATTAGTGGGACATTTAGGGAAAATGGTAAAGCTGGGCATCGGTATCACCAATACTCACTCCTCTCATGGCGATGGCAGGATTGAAACAATGATCGCTTGCGCCTTGGCCGCGGGAGCGGAACGTGATCAATTGCTTGCTGTGCTGGAGAGCGTGACAACGGAAGCGGCGCTGGAGATTATCACGCGAGCGGGATTGCGTGAGAAAACTTTGCGAATTTTGGGGCAGAGAATAGAAGATACTTTGTTAGCTCAAGTAATTCCCGGCATTGAGATCGGTTATATTTGTTTTGTCGGTGGAGCGGAGCAGATGGAGCTCATGCGTTCTGCTAACGCTGAAAGTCTAATCGAAAATATATGTAATAGAGGAAATGTATAATGGTATATTTTGTCGGAGCGGGAAGCGGCGCTGAGGATTTAATCACAGTAAGGGGGCAAGAATTGCTGTCTCGATGTGATGTCTGCATTTACGCCGGCTCATTGGTAAATCCTGAATTACTTAAACTATGTCCACCTGGTTGTGAACTGCACA
Source organism: Clostridiaceae bacterium (assembly GCA_012839385.1). GTDB lineage: Bacteria > Bacillota > Clostridia > Saccharofermentanales > DTU023 > UBA1046. The sequence continues at coordinate 20,428 of DUNL01000107.1, read as the reverse complement.
ACAGCGCCTATATGACTCTGGAAGAAGTAATGGAGGTCATTAAAGAAGCTGAGAGCCGCAACTTGACAACTGTCAGACTCCATACCGGAGATCCCAGTATCTATGGCGCGATCAAAGAGCAGATGGATCTGTTAGATCAGGCGGAGATAGAATATGAGGTCTGCCCGGGCGTTTCCAGTTTTCTGGCCGCGGCTGCCGCGCTGAAATTGGAATATACTTTACCTAATGTTTCTCAGTCGGTAGTTATTACCAGAATTGCCGGACGTACAGATGTGCCCGAGCGCGAGAGTATTGCCCACTGGGCCGCTCACCAAGCGACAATGGTCATTTTCCTCAGCGCCGGTCATCTGGAACGTCTAACCGCGGAGCTGATCAAGGGTGGCTATCAGGCTGACACACCTGCCGCTATCGTCTATAAAGTTTCTTGGCCGGATGAGATAATTGTGAGAGGTACAGTTGGGCAACTGCCTGAAATGGCGAGAAAAGAAAATATAACCAAGACAGCGTTAGTAATTGTTGGCGACTGTCTGGATGCTGATGATGAGCGCAGCAAATTATACTCCCCGGAATTTGCCACAGGATATAGACCGGCCCATCAGAAAGTTGAGGACAAAGATCGGCAGTGAATGGAGCTTATAAGATCATAGCCTTTACAGCGCGGGGTGAAGCACTGGGCAGGAGACTCGCGGATCTGTTAGACGCGGAATTGACCCGTTGTTCCGGCGGTGGTTTAGATCGTTGGACAGCCGCCAATTTTAAAACCGGCAATACTTTAGTTTTTATCGGTTCTCTGGGTATCTGTGTCCGGGCAATCGCGCCCTACGCGCGGGAAAAGATATCTGATCCCGCTGTACTATGCTTAGACGAAGACGCCGAGTATATTATTCCTGTGCTTTCCGGGCACTATGGCGGCGCCAATCAGATCGCGCTTGACTTAGCGAGAGTTCTAGGTTCACGGGCGGTGATTACTACAGCGACTGATCGCCGCGGTGTCTTCGCGGTTGATAGTTGGGCTCAAAGAGAAGGTCTGAGGATTGTTAATCCGGAGGCTATTGTCCGCGTCTCTTCCGCCCTGCTGGATCAAAAAACAATCAAGTTCTTTTCTACCTTGCCGATCGAGGGCAAGCCGCCTGTAGGCGTGGCTTATGAATTTGTCGGCGCTAATTTATACAAATCGGAAACGTTAAGGAAGATTGCTGCTGACAGTATTGTACTTGACTCGCGGTTGTTCGCTCCTACCGCTCCTTCTAATCAAAATGGCGTAAAGTCGAGAGTAATGGATGGCCAAGGTACAGAACCGCAAATTCCCCTTCAGCTTATAGCGCCAATCTTTAGTATAGGGATCGGCTGCAGGCGCGGCACCGCAACCGACTTGATCAAGCAGGCTGTATTTTCAGTCCTATCTGATCTAGCCATACCCTTGACGGCAATCAACAATATAGGTTCTATTGACCTCAAAGCTGATGAGGCAGGACTCTTGCTCTTTAGCCGCGAGTTTGGTTGGCCCTTGGTGACAGCCTCGGCGACGGAGCTGGCTAGTCTTCCCGGTAACTTCTCACCGTCTGAATTTGTGCTGGAAGTGACAGGTGTAGATAATGTATGTGAACGAGCCGCTCTTATGGCCGCGGGATCCGAAGCGATATTAGTTCAGCCGAAGAAAGCTCTGAATGGAGTGACCGTAGCTGTAGCGAAAGCGAATAAAAAGTATAGATTTTAAGGAGAGATATGGGACTGTTATTTGTAGTCGGTATTGGTCCGGGTCATACGGATGGCCTTACTATCGAAGCCAAGAAAGCCTTGTTAGCGAGCGAAGTTATTATCGGCTATAAGGGTTATATTGAACTTGTCGAATCCTGGTTTGACGACGACAAACAACTGCTATCCACTCCGATGGGCAGTGAAGTGGAACGATGCCATCTGGCCTTGCGAGCGGCGCGGACTAAGACTGTATCTATGATCTGCAGTGGTGATGCCGGAGTGTATGGTATGGCAGGCTTGATTTTACAATTGGCTCCTGACTATCCGGACGTAAAGGATATTGAAATAATTCCCGGTGTATCAGCGGCGATGAGTGGGGCAGCTCTCCTGGGCTCACCGCTGACCAACGACTTCTGCGTAATCAGTCTCTCAGATCTACTCACCCCTTGGGATCTGATTGAGAAAAGGCTACGAGCAGCCGGTATGGGTGATTTTGTGATCTGCCTATATAATCCGGGTAGTAGAAAACGATCTACGCATTTAGCGAGAGCCTGCGCCATATTACTTAACTACAGGAAAGCTTCAACTGTTTGTGGTTTGGCTCGCCAGATCGGCAGAGAAAATGAAGGCTATGAGCTAGTCACTTTGTCTCAGTTGCGAGATCTGTCGGTAGATATGTTCACCACAGTTTTTATTGGTAACAGTGACACGGAAGTAATTAACAACAAGATGGTAACTGTTCGAGGATATAAAGATGTCTGAAGTCCTGCTTTTCGGTGGTACCTCTGAAGGTCGAGAATTGGCGCAGTTTCTTAGTGAGATGTCGGTACGGACAATTGCGCTGGTGGCCAGTTGTTATGGTGAAAACATGCTGTCGGAAACAGATTTTCTGCAAGTCAGGGTCGGCAGGCTGAACGAAGATGATATGTTGCGCTTGTTTAAAGAGGAACACCCGCGCTTCATCATTGACGCGACGCATCCCTACGCCACTCAAGTTACTGCCAATATTAAAGCTGCCGTTAACCGCTATTTAACCCCTGATAGTGAACAGCGAGTGAAAGTCAAGACAACGACAGATATGAGCCCGACTGCGGGCAAGAGTCTTTCATTACTGAAGGTAGAAAGACCGCCCTCGCGAACTTACCAGGGGGTCAGATACTTTGAGCATATAGAGACATTACTTGACTATCTGAATCAAAATGAGGGGAAAGTCTTTGTCACCACCGGTAGTAAAATGTTAGAGCGCTATGTAGAGATAGAGAATTATCAGGAAAGATTAACGCTACGCCTCTTACCTTCCGTGGCAAGTCTGACTCAATGTCTGAAATTAGGTTTCTCGCCCGCCAATTTGATTATGATGCAAGGTCCTTTCACGCGAGAACTTAATCTGGCTTTCCTCAGACGTGACGATTACAGATTTTTAGTCACTAAGGAAGCCGGAGCCAGAGGTGGTTTCAACGAAAAAATAGCCGCGGCTCAAGAGTTGGGTCTGGAGGTTTTAATCCTGAAAAGACCACAGTCGGATCCGGGGCTAACTTGCGCTAAAATCAAGCAAATCCTAAAGGAGGCCTACCAATGACAACACTTACCATAGTCGGGACCGGAATGGGGATGGCGACACTAACCAAAGAAGGTGAAGCGGCCATAAATAAATCCGACCTTATTATGGGTGGAGGCCGAATGATCGCCCCCTATGAGACTAGTCACCGTACCCTGAATTGTTTCCGGGCGGAAGATATTCTACAAGCAATTAATGAGACGAAGGCGACCTCTCCGGTACTGATTGTTTCCGGTGATGTCGGTTTCTACAGCGCCGCGCGTCAAGTCACGGAACAGTTGTCAGACCTACTGGAGATAGTCTTAGTACCGGGAATTTCTTCTTTAACATATTTTGCCGCTCGCTTGAAAAAACCTCTACATGACGTCTATACGATAAGTTGTCATGGGCGAGAGAAAAATCTCATTGACGCTGTAAGAAGACAGCCTCAGGTCTTTGCTCTCACAGGCCAAAACACAGCCGAACTAGCTGCTCAACTAGTATTGTCAGGCTTTGGAGAGCTCAAGGTTATTGTCGGCTCAGACCTGGGTTTAGCTACAGAGAAAATTGAAACAATGTCTGTCAGAGAACTGAAAGATAGAGAATGTCCTTCCCTGACTGTCTTGTGGATTGAGAATGAGGACTATTGTGATCGCGTTCGTTTTGGCATCCCTGATCAAGAATTTGTACGAGGAGATATTCCTATGACCAAGGCGCCGGTAAGGGCGCAGGTTCTGGCGGCGCTATCTCCCTGGCCGACCGCCGTCTGTTATGATGTCGGTTGTGGTACGGGCTCTGTGACGGTTGAACTGGCGCTGGCTTGTTATGAAGGTAAGGTCTATGCCATTGATGATGTCGCGGAGGCAATTAATCTGACCGAGCAAAATATACTTAATTTTCAGTTGGGTAATGTTGTGACTGTGTCCGGTACAGCTCCTCAAGCGCTGGAGAACCTGCCGGCGCCGGATCTCTGCTTTATTGGTGGCAGCAAGGGCAATCTGAGCGCGATTATTGACGCGGTATTGGCCAAAAACAGCAATTGCCATTTCGTAATCACAGCCATCAAATTGGATAGTTGTACGCGGGCGATGGAAACTCTGGAATCCAGGGGGCTGGATTTGGCGCTGACTCAGACTTGGTCGGCCAGAGGAAGTGGACCAAGAGCGAGAATGTTGGTAGCTGACAATCCCATCTTTATTATTAGCGGCAAATATCAAGGGGAGAGGTCCCGGGAATGACCTTTTTCTCTTGGGAGGATTTAAGATGAGAAATAATAAGCAAGAGGGAAATATCCTACCTCCCGGGCTGCTGATAGGCGGGACGGGTAGTGGTTGTGGCAAAACAACAGTTACTTTAGCTCTGCTTAGCGCCTGGAGCGGTGATTATAAAGTTGCCGCCTTTAAGGCCGGTCCCGATTATATTGACCCTATGTTTCATAGAGAGGTTATGGGAATACCAAGCCACAATCTAGATGCCTTCTTTTTAGATGCTCCGCGACTTAGAAAGCACTATCAGCAATATGCTAGCGGCGATATTAATATAATCGAAGGCTGTATGGGTTATTACGACGGTATCGGTCTGGAGGGGAGAGCCAGTAATTACACTATCGCCGAGCAATTAGATTTACCGGTTGTCTTAGTAATAAACGCTAAAGGCATGAGTACATCGATAGCGGCAGTTATTAAGGGCTTTGTTGAGTATCGTCAACCATCAGCTGTTAAAGCCATAATCCTTAACGGAATTAGCAAGGAGTTGGGGGATTATTTTAAGCCTTTAATTGAAGATATGGGCTTGCTCTATGCCGGCACTTTACCTTATCTGCCTGAAACGGTGTTAGAAGATCGACAGCTTGGTTTGGTACCCGCTGCTGAGATAAAAGGACTTCAGGATAAGCTCTTATGTCTTGGGGAGCTGGCCAGAGAGAATATTGATCTGGATCTATTACTTAATGTAGCGGGTTATAAAGAAGCATCTCCCCAAAACACAAATCAAAAGACCACAGAAACTACGCAGAAGAGGGGTATACGTATCGCGGTAGCTAGAGACAAAGCTTTTGCTTTTCAATATCAGGAAAATATTGATCTCTTGGAGCGGGCGGGCGCGGAATTGATCTTTTTCTCACCTCTCAAAGATAAAGAACTGCCACCAGGAATCTATGGACTATACTTGTCCGGAGGTTATCAAGATGTTTTCGCCGCGGAACTGGCCGACAATGTCCGGATGAAAGATAGTATCAGATTACTTATCGCCGGAGGAGCCCCCACTATCGCTGAGGGAGGCGGTTTCTTCTATCTGCAGCAGACCTTAAATAGTAAATCTATGGTGGGGTATCTTGAGGGTCAGAATCGAACCGGCGACAGATTGGCTCACTTCGGTTATATAAATCTCAGAGCTCAAGAGGACAATTTTTTACTAAAAGCCGGTGAGCAAGTCAGAGCGCATGAATTCTCTTATATTGAGTCAACCTTTTCCGGCGCTGATTTAGAGGCTGAACGTGAGTCTAGCGGCAGAAAATATAAAACTATGCTGGCGCGCGACAATATATTTGCCGGGCGGCCATATCTGTATTATTTGTCACAGCCTAAAATAGCGGAGCGCTTTGTCGCTGCCGCCGGCCTATATATGAAGGGAGAACTAAATGAAATCTGAATGGATAGAGATTAAACCCTCTGAAATTGAAGAACGAAGTTTTGAGATAATTGCCAGTGAGCTGGCGAGACCACTGGATCCTGAATTGGCGCCGATTATTATGCGTGTTATCCATACCAGCGCTGATTTTGATTATGCCGACAATCTGGTCTTCACTCATGAAGCGATAACTAAAGGCAAAAAAGCCATCCGTGACGGAGCGGTAATCATTACTGACACCAATATGGTTAAAGCGGGAATTAACAAAAGATTATTAGCTGAACTGGGCGGAGAAGCTCTTTGCTTTATAGCTGATCCCGATGTCAGCGCGGCGGCCAAAGAAAAAGGTACTACGCGGGCTGTCGCCAGCATAGAAAAAGCTCTCACACTAGATAGAAAACTGATCTTTGCTATAGGTAACGCGCCCACCGCGCTTATCCGGCTGGCAGAGGCTATAGAGAACGGGGAAATTGATCCTCAACTTGTGATAGCTGTACCGGTCGGCTTCGTCAATGTCGAGTATTCTAAAGAGAAAATTTTGGCGACGGACGCGCCGGCTATAGTAGCTCGGGGCAGGAAGGGTGGTAGTAATATAGCGGCCGCTATTGTCAACGCTTTGTTGTATGAGTGTACGACTAAGAGAGAATTTTATCCCGGCTCATGAGCTGAACGCTATCAAAGGAGTAAATTATGCATACAGGCTGTAGAAAAATCATGGTTCAGGGAACTATGTCCAGCGTGGGTAAAAGCTTTTTGACAGCCGGCTTATGTCGTCTGCTGACCGATGAGGGCTATCGGGTCGCGCCCTTTAAATCGCAAAATATGTCGCGTTTTTCTTGCCGGCTATCGGACGGCAAGAAAATCAGTACTGCGCAAGCGCTACAAGCGACAGCTTGTCGTAAAGACCCGGATGTTCGCATGAATCCTATTCTACTACGACCTCTGAGCGATACCGGCTCGGAAGTTATCCTCAACGGCGAAATTAGTGGTCAGTACAGCGCGGCGGAATATTTCAAGTTAAAACGCGAATTGGTTCCCACTATCTTATCTAGCTATGAGAGTTTAGCGCAGGAAAATGATTTTCTTATTATCGAGGGGGCCGGTAGCCCGGCTGAAATAAATTTACGATCTCACGATATTGTTAATATGGGTCTGGCAGAATTACTGGACTCAAAAGTAATACTGGTTGGCGATATTGACCGTGGCGGTGTTTTCGCGCAATTGGTCGGTACGCTAATCTTATTGACAGCAGATGAACGCGCTCGAGTATTAGGCACAGTCATCAATAAATTTCGCGGTGATAAATCTTTGCTTGACCCCGGTATTTTACAATTAGAGGAGCATACTAAAGTCCCCAACTTAGGAGTAATTCCCTGGATGTCATTAAACTTGCCTGAAGAAGACAGTCAGGACGCGGCGCTGTATCCTCGAGTAGGAGCGTCCAATTGGGCTGATGTAGATCTGGATCTGGACCGTATGGCCACTACTTTACGACAGCAATTAGACTGGCAATATATCCTGGAGAATATTTAGTTTTCCTGTTCTCTATTGAAGCGGGAAACGTTTATTTTCAGTCGTACGCGGGAAGGTGGGCTTAACCCGCTGTTAGGCGCAATATATAAAATTTATTTCCAGTCGTACGCGGGAAGGTGGCTCAAGTTAAGTGTTCCAATCCTCAGCCCCAATCCTTGTTAAATCTAGTTGTGCGCTAGGAACTGAACGAGTTAGAGTGACCCTTCCAGTTGATTCCGGTTTTTGGTTCAACTGTCAGAGGTCACTCCAGCTGTCATTTGTTACCCGATCTTTTGTAAATTTTACAAATATTGCTTTCTATTCTTGCAAAGCTTTTTGGAGAGAGATCATTTCGTTGGCAAAGTCACCTAATAAGATAAAACCAACCAATTTATCTTCTTTATATACCAGTTTTTTATAACTGTAAGTCTCGGCCTTCTCTGTAATCTCAAAGCGGTAACCTTCACCTTCTTCTGCCGGTAAATCACCTTGAGAAACAATACGTGTATTCATAGTGTTAACTATATAGGGTGGAATGTCTTTAACAAATTTAAGATTCCCGCCGGTCGCGTTGGAGCCGGCAATCTTGCCTTGATTCATAGAAATAGCCCATAATCCGAACCAGAAACCGTCGTCAACTTCACAGACATCTCCTGCCGCGTAGACTCCGGGACAGGAGGTCTTCATCTCAGAGTCAACTTTAATACGACGGCCAATGTCCAGACCGGCCTTAGAAGCGATTTCCGTGTTAGCCCGTACGCCAACTGACATCAGAACACAGTCACAATCTATGGAGCGACCATCTTTGAGAATGATACTTTCTACTGGGCCGGTTTCACCTTCACCTAGGATTTCTTGCGAGTCAGCGCCTAGGAAAACACTTATACCCAAACTTTCAATATACTGCTTTAGCAATTCTGACGCTCGGGCATCAAGCTGTCTGGCCAAAAGGGCAGGCGCGAATTCCAAAATTTTAACTTTCAAGCCGGCCTGATGAATCTGCCAGGCGGCTTCAAGTCCGAGTAAGCCGCCACCAATGATAGCGCAAGTCCGGAGATTTTTCTCACGGATGGCCTTGGCGAATTCCCTGGCATCCTCCAGTGACCAAAGAGAAAAACAGTTTTCACGATCAAAACCTTTGAGTGGCAAGATAAAGCTTCTGCTGCCGGCAGCGATAATCAACTGATCCCAGTCAATTACCTCATTGTTGTCTAAAGCCAGTTTCTTGTCTTGACACTCAAATGCTACTACATTCGTCGCTGAAACCAGATTGATCTTGCGTTCTTCATACCATTCCGCCGGATGCAGATACAGTTTTTCTGCAGCCTCGGGGTCTTTCAAAACCTCTGCTACGCGCAGTCTGTAAAAGGGTAGATCCGGATCGGCGGAATAAATCAATATTTCCGCGTCCGGGTCATTCTTGCGCGCAGCCTCCGCGGCAGCGACACCGGCCACTCCACTGCCTATAATTACAATTCTTTTGTTTGCCATCTTTTACCTCTCTTTATTATCTACAAAAATTTTAGATTTTAACCTGTACGACAATGTAGCGCCGACAACGTATATTTAATTGGCAACAATATAGCGCTGTAACCTAAGTATACTCTAATCCAACTAATATCTAAGGCCTTGCCGGCCATTTAACGATTCTCAGCAACAAATTTGTTGAGATCAGTGATTTCTTCCATTTTCGTGCCGGTTATCAGCTCAATCTCTTTGAGCCTCTCCAGAGCGTTAGGCGCTAAGAAAGTTACTGCGATGCCGCTCTTTCCCGCTCGTCCTGTTCTGCCGATTCGGTGTATATAATTCTCGTTCTCCAGGGGCAAATCATAATTGAAAATAATATCAACATTACTGATATCAAGTCCCCTGGAAGCCACATCGGTAGCAACCAGAACGCGTAACTTTCCCTGGCGAAAATTGCTTAGCACTCTTTCTCTTTGCTGTTGCCTGATATCCCCGTGTATGGCGGCGGCGTTGATCTTACGTTGTCGCAATTTCTTAGCTACCATATCGGCTGACTGTCTCATATTGACGAACACGATCCCTCTTTGGATATCCGCTTTGTTTAGAATTGTTCTAATCGCGATTATTCTCTCCTCACCATTTGCCTGCAGTACATACTCAGATATATCGGGCTTGTCTTTGCCACTTTCTTCTACGACAATCTCTATCGGTTCACGTTGGTAGAGATAGGATATATCCATTACATCACGAGAAAAAGTGGCTGAGAACATAGCGATCTGGGATACCCGCGGCATCTTGTCGAGAATAAAGCGCACATCCCTTACAAAACCCATATCTAGCATACGGTCAGCCTCATCCAGGATTACCATTTCTACCTGATTAAGATTTAGATTGTGTCTTTTAAGATGATCAATGAGACGACCGGGCGTTGCGACGACTATTTGCGGTTTCCGTCTCAAGGCTTTCATTTGATTGCGAATAGGCTGACCACCGTATAGAACGACCACTTCAATCCATGGGCGTGTACGGGCCAGATAAGATAGATCCTGTCCTATTTGCAAGGCCAATTCTCTAGTCGGAGACAAAATCAAGGCCTGTGTCGCTTGGGTTTCTTTTTCAATATGTTCAATGATAGGAATACCGAAAGCCAGCGTTTTACCTGTGCCGGTAGGAGCCTTGGCCATGACATCGTACCAGGCCATCATAGGAGGTATAGCCTCCCGCTGGACCGTGCTGGGCGTCGAGATCCCCATTCGGGATAACACATCCAAAGTCTCTTTCGAGAGATCAAGATCTTTAAAAGAAGTTATTTTTCCATTAGTTTTATTCATTAATTACATAATAACAGATTGCGGGATGACAGACATTCTGGAAATAACTATCGCAAATTACATGACAGGCGTTTCTTTGCCTTGGTAATCATTTGCTACTAAAGTTTGTTTGGCCAGACTCTCAGCGATGGCTAAGACTCTGATCGGAACCAGCTTTAAAATCAGCATAATTTCAATGGTTTTGCTGATGTTAGACCAGACTTTACCGTTTTCCAGATCCGAGATATATGAAGCTGACACATTCGCGTGAGCGGCCAAATCAATCTGCCGAAAGCCTATGTTTTTACGCCTTAGCTTGATTGTAAAGCCTATGTTTTTCCCAATGAGATTTAGGAGTGACTCAGTCGATTGTTTATCAATCCAGGCTATTTGAGCTGAAGATATACTGTCATTTTGAGTCAGACCGTTTAATGAGTACAAACAAGAATATATATCCATTCTCTTATCCTTTGCGCCTAGACATCTATTGTTCTTAATTTATATAAGTTAGAATGTAATTTAGGAATAATCTTAGCATAAGATTATAGGGAAGGGAAAAATTATCAATCTTGTGAATCGCAATAAGTTTAAAAAAGCTATTTTGGCCACTATTCAAACTGAAACAGACGCTTTAGCGGATCTCAGTAGTGAAAGGCGTCTCGCGGAATTAGAAAGTCTGGCTCTGGAATGTAATATCGAGACTGTTGGCACCATAATTCAAAAACGTGAAGCGCCTGATCGCTCTTATTGGCTGGGTAAGGGCAAACTTATGGAAATGGCAAAAATGGCAGAGGTTTTGTCAGCCTCAATCTTGGTTTTTGATACGGAACTTTCGCCCACTCAGGTCCGGATGATTGAGGATCTCAGTTCACTGGAGATAGTAGACCGCAGTCTGATCATCTTTGATATTTTCGCGCGCAGGGCTAAGACGGACGAGGGTAAGATTCAAGTTGAGCTCGCTCAACTGCGCTATCGTTTGACCAGATTGACCGGTAGAGGAGAGGAATTGTCACGGCTGGGAGGGGGTATTGGTACCAGAGGCCCCGGTGAGACACAATTAGAGACGGATCGACGTCATATTATGCGTCGTATTTCTTTATTGCGGCGTTCCCTACAAGCTATCGCTACCCGCAGAGCGCGCACCAGAGAATATAGGAGTTCTCGGGATATTGCCACGGTCGCTGTGGTCGGCTATACCAACGCGGGCAAATCTACTATTGTGAACGCTCTTTGTGACGCGCATATCGCGGCCGAAGATAGATTGTTCATGACTTTGGATCCTACAGCCAGACGCTTAGTTACTGACCAGGGCTTATCTTTAGTACTGATAGATACAGTTGGCTTTATCCGGGATTTACCGCGCTACTTGCTCGACGCTTTCGCGGCAACTTTGGAAGAAGTGGTAGAGGCGGACTATATTATGCAGATTACGGATATCTCTGATCCCGATTATCGAGAGCAAATCGCCGTAGTAGAACAGCAATTGGTCAATTTAGGAGTGGCCTCAAAACCTAGATTACATATCCTCAATAAAGTTGACCGAGCCTTGTCGGAGGATTGGAAGCTGTTATTACATCAAAAGGAGACCGGAGACCAAAAAACAATCGCCGCCTCGGCAGTGCGGGGTACAGGTCTGGAGGAAATAAGGGAAGTCCTGACGGAGCTTGCTGTCCAAACAACTTTAGACTTTTCTATTATCGCTCCCTATAAAGACGCGGGTTTGATTAATCATGTTCAAGAAAACGGAATTATTGAGGAACTAAAATATTTAGAGGAAGGTATCGCTATTAAGGGCAAAATACCTAATAGCATGTCAGGTCCTTTGCAACCTTATCTTTAAAAGCTGGTCAATTATGAGCGGTATTAGCCTAGGTTAGAGGTTTTTCTTGCCTTGTCAGCAACCATTGTCGCAGAGCTTCCGTCATCTCGCTGACATTATTGTAATCTGTAGGAAGCAAGGGTTTGCCAAATTCGATCGTAATGCTTTTGCGTTTAAATTTTTTCCAGTCGAAGGGCTTGGGTACTGACATATGCCGCGAGAAAACCTCATAGCCGCCATGCACATAGGTTGGTACCATGGGAACATTGGATTTGATACTGATATAGGAAGCGCCATCCTGTAACTTGGCCAATTTGCCGTCACTACTCCTAGTTCCTTCCGGATGTACCAGCATAATATATCCCTGATCAACGGCTTTTTTTGCCATAATTAGACCTCGTACCGGATTGCCGAAGCGGTTGACCGGTATGGCCCTACCCACTAACATCATTATCTGACCGAATAGACCGTAATCAGTCATCAGATCTGAACCGGCTATGGCGGTGAATACTTTCTGATGTTTCTGGGGCAAGCCGGCGCAAATCCACATACCGTCCACTAAGGTTACATGATTAGAAGATATGACATAAGGTGGTTCGGGTATATCCTCGGTACCTACCACTCGATAGCGTCCCAGTGTTCTGGTCAGAAACATACCTATTCCAAACAGGAAATGGCCCCAAAAGCCTCTGTGAGGTACTTCTATCAACTGTTTTCCCTGTTTATTTTTTGCTTCTTTTTTAGTTTTAGTCATAATGTTCTCCGCGCTCAACGCCGTTCCAGAAAAAACTCTTTTAGTAGTCTGCCGCACTCTTCAGCTAAGACAAATCCTGTTACCTGCACTTTGTGATTAGCGGGCAATTCAAAAGCGTTCATTACTGTACCGGCCATACCTCCTTTGGGGTCAGCCGCCCCAAAGATTAAACGGCGTACCCTGGCTTGAATCATTGCCCCCGCGCACATTAGGCAGGGTTCAAGTGTAACATAAAGATCACAGCCGTCTAATCTCCAGCTTGGTCTTTTCCCGGCCGCGGATCGTAACGCTAGTAGCTCCGCGTGTGACGTAGGATCGCGATCAGTTTCTCTGCGGTTGAATTCCGTTGCTATTATATTATTATTCGCGACAATAATACAGCCAACCGGCACTTCACCAATAGCCGCCGCTTTTTTTGCCAGCTCTAAAGCGTGTCGCATAAAGTAGATATCATGGTAATCATTTTTCATGTAGATATTGTCGTTACAATTCAAGGTCTGTCCCTTTTCTTGCTAACCTAGATGTTAACACTTATAATATCATGACGAATGATCTAGACAAGGTGGTTACTATGGCTTTAAAAGAAGGACGTTGTGTTAATTGTGGCTCGCTTCTAATATTAGATCCTAAAATGGAAAAAGGACAGTGCCTTTTCTGTGGCGCGGTCTTCGCTAACGAAGACGCTTTCGCGGCGATGCAGTTGCCCGCGGATCATGAATTCCCTAACGAAGAACAGCCTGAGCACACAGGCCCTTCACTGGCCGTGCAGCCGGTTCGTGACGCGGTTTTCGCGCCTCCTGTGCCTCAACGAAGAGTAAAGGGCAAGATAGTTGAAGAATTTATCTTAGAAGATCCGGAGGTACCGGATCTGGGTATGCCTCTAAAAACCAGAATCATTATTACTTCACTGATCGCGGGGATTCTGGTGCTTTTCCTAGGAATATCTTTCCTGATGTCTCTAAAGAGAAATAAGGAAAGAAGCCAGATTAAAGAAAAGTTTGTAACTAATCTGGATTATGAATTAATAAACGATACGGGAATAGCGATCGAGAATATGAAGAACAACTCCATCGTGCTTGTCTTGAAGGAGTCAGTAACAGAAAAGCAAGCCGCCGACTTGTTTTTGGATTACGCTAAAGTAAGGGCGGATGTCATGGACTATGATGAGACCGATTTCAGTGTCAGCGCCAACTCAATCTCTATGCGCATAGCTACTCCCAACGGCGGATTCTATATCTCTGAGCCGGAACAACCGTCAGATTTGGTGTTAGATAAGGCCATCACTAAACTTGATTAATAAACCGCGACTGATATCCTCAATCCCGGCAAAATACACAATGAACAATAACAAATTTCAGTTCGGTTACAATGACTGGAATTTGTTATTATTTTGTTTACAATTAGGATTTAGATTTGTCATTTATCATGTTTATTCTGTATATGTACAAATAGAGAAGTAAATATCTCCTTTTTTTTCATACTTTTCTCCTCCAAGATAACAAATCCGAGAGTGGTGTCTCGGATTTGTTTTTTGGTTGAGGATTTATTTTTACTTATATCGTAGCATCATTATTAACAACAGTTGTTTCAGATGTCTCGTCGGCTTCCGGACGAGCTTCGCCATGTTTAACGAAGAGCATGGAGATTAAGGCCAGAATAAAAGCCGCGCAGGAGAAGACAAAGAGCAGAGAATAGTTGTCAGTCAAATCTCTGATCGCTCCAAAGATGATAGGGGCCAAGATGGCCGCGGAAAACGAAAAAAAGTAATAATATCCTGTGAAGCTACCAACCTTATCTTTAGTGGCCAATTCTACAACCATCGGCAGTGAATTAATATTGATACAAGCCCAGAAAACACCACCTACAGCTAATAGCGCCGTTACGATTAATCTGTTTTCCATGAAGAGTACCGGGACGAAAGCTAAAGTGATACCTGTTAGTCCTATCAAAATTGTCCGTTTTCGTCCCAGCTTACTACCTAATAAACCAGCCGGCAGAGCGAAGGCTACAAAGGTCAAAGAAAAAGCTGTCAACATTTGCGCGCCCTCACCTTGAGAAACCCCGAGGACGTTAACCGCGTATAATGTATAAAATGTTTCAATAGCGTTGTAAGCACAGAACCAGAAAAATATAGCCAAAAGCATAAAGATTAAAGAGCGTAGTTCCGGGGGTGGCAACGCGAATAGCTCTTGTTTTAGACGCGCCCAACGCGATAAGTGAGCTGTATCCTCTGCTAAGGCCGCTCTTTTTCGGCGCTGCTCATCAATACGCTTACGGCGCTGATCCTGCCAAGCGGCCAAAAGAGCGGGATCATTTTTAGCCCCGCGGGGTAAGGCCGAGGGTTCTCGGACGAAGAGCATCAGCATTATCAAAGAGATTAACATGGTCACCGTACCCATGAGGAAAGCGGCTTTGTTGCTGGGATCCCATTGACTTAGTTTACCGCCAAAGAAGAAGGCTATGATACTGCCGATACCGCCCATGAGATTAATAACGCCGTTGGCTTTACTACGCAGAGGGCGTGGGGTGACATCGGGCATTAAGGCGATTACCGGTGAGCGCCAAAGTGACATCACGAAATTAAAGCCAATCAAGATAATCATCATAGAGGTCAGAGTATACATCTGGGGTATGATAGCGAATAGAGTAGCGCAGATGGGAAGTCCTACCATAATCCAAGGCATCCTGTGGCCAAATCTGGTATGGGTGCGATCGCTGAGTACCCCGACTATTGGTTGAAAAATAATGCCGAAAAAATTGTCTATGGTCATTATGGTGCCGATTAAAGTGGTGGAAAGAGCAAATCTTTCTTCCAACATAGTTGGGACATAAGCATTGTAAAGGCTCCAAGCTAATGAACTGGCCAGGAAACCAAAGCCGATTAGAAAAGTTTTACGATAATCAAGTTTCATACAATCCCCTTGAGCGTTGTGCTGAATCGCAGCACTGAGTAGATAAATCTACATATTTTTCTGAGTTCCATTTCTTAGCTGTAATCATATGCTATTATAACTTTACTTCGTTTTTAGACTAATTATATTTATATTAGCCGAAAGTAAAAATAATCCGGTAGACGGATAAAAGAAAAGAAGAATTTATGAGCGGTAATAATTCTTACCGCCTTCGTTAATGAATAAGGGATTTTGCACATGGCGGAATTAAGTAAACTAATAGAGTTATCAGTTGAAGACCTGGAAAACAATTTGGGCAGCAATCGTTTGTCGCAATTCATTGAAGAATCAGAACAGAATTTCCTCGAGCAAGTTAAAGCTGTCGCGGAAAAGGTTATCGAGAATAAGCAAATTAAAATATTCTTTATTTCCGGCCCCACCTCTTCCGGCAAGACAACTTTTTCCAACCATTTTACCAGCCGTCTTAGTGCTGCCGGGCGTAAGACCTATCTCTTGTCTATGGACGATTATTACAAAACGGAGGAGATCAGCTACGACAGTGACGGCAGACCTGATTTAGAGAGTATAGAGACTTTAGATATTGGGCTTATGTTAGACGATATTCTCCGTTTTTATGAAGGCAGAGAAGTGTCTTTCCCTACTTTTGTCTTCCAGACCAGAACTAGAATTTATGAGCCGGAAAAGATTATTCGACCGGAGGTAGGAGATGTGTTGGTGATCGAAGGCCTGCATGGCCTCTCGCCGGAGATTATCAATTTCTTGCCGGCGGAGGAGTCCTTGGGTTTGTTTATAATGCCTCATGGCCGAGTGCATTCGGATGCCAGAATGCTCTCGGGAACGGATATACGAATGTTGCGCAGGATCAGTAGAGATGTGCGTCAGCGCGGGTCATCAGCTTTGGCTACGATAGATTATTGGCCTATGATTGAGCGAGCGGAACAAGACTTTATTCCCGGTTATTTGGCGGCGGCCGATTTCTATATTAATACTTTGTTGCCGTATGAATTTATGGTGACAGCGACTTTAGCGCGTGACCAGATTCATGTTTCCCTGGACGGCTTGCTTAAAGGCACTTTGCAGCCCTCACGGAATACCATTAATCCTGTGGGATGGTCAGATCTGCCCCGCGCTGTTAAAAAGGCCATGCAACTAACAGAGGCAAGCGCTAACTTGCCTTCGGTAAGTCCGTCAGTTGTTCCGGAAACCTCAATTTTACAAGAGTTTATTTAAGCTATGTCTCTAGACGATTGTTAGCTCCACAATGGAAAGTAACTGAGGTTACTTACTAAATACCGGATAAAGCCCATTATTATTTTGCGCCCTGCTTTAGAAAACAGGGGTTAAAGAGAAAACTAACTAAGATCATCTCGTTCTGAAGTACGAAAGGAAAGATAATAATGAGCAAAGTGATTACTAAAAGAAATTTTACCGAGGAAGTTCTGAATTGTGATAAGCCGTTTTTAGTTGATTTCTGGGCCACTTGGTGTGGACCTTGCCGTCTGGTCAGTCCCAGTGTAGAGAAATTGGCGGAATACTACCAAGGTAGACTGGAAGTGGGAAAAGTTAATGTCGATGAGGAGCATGAGTTGGCTGAGCGCTATCATGTCATGAACATACCTACTCTTTACCTCTTTAAAGACGGTGAGATTATCGATAAACTGGTAGGCGCCAGACCCTTTGAGGATCTGGTCCGTGCTCTGGACAAACATATTTAATGAGGTATTTCCTTGAACGGAATAGCGAATTTAGAAAAAGACAGCCAATTTTCTAGTCCGGCAACTGACCCAACACAGGGTGGTGTTTTGCTGATGACTAGAAATGAACAACGCGCGCTGGATAAGGCCTGGACTGAAAGTACAGGCCTTTTACTTTCCGTCTTGATGGAACAGGCCGCTCAGGCGATCACTTATTTTGTTTTGGATTTGATTATGTCGCGTGACGCGGCGGCTGATTTAAGGACCGGTATATCCCCTGACTTATGTCCGCTTGACAGTCAGAGGATATCCGCGCCTAAGCAAATCTTATTCTTGGTAGGAGCCGGGCAAAACGGCGGCGACGCGTGGGCCTCAGCCAGACAATTACTTCCTTATGGCCATGATGTAATGGTAGCTGATTTGTCCGGAGGTAGAGATTTGCCACCCGAGGCGGCCGCCAATAAATTAGCTTTTGAGAGTTTACAGGGTAAAATCATCTCCGCTTCCGATTCCGATCTCGGTCAACTAGCTGTAGCTCCGGATTTTATCATTGACGCTATCTTTGGCACCGGTTTTCAAAACAGACCACTGTCCCGGGATTTGGCGAGCTCATTTAAATTGATTAATAAAATGGCGGCGAAGGCGCAAGCTGTTATTGCTATAGATATACCCAGTGGCGTGGATTGCGATACAGGCGCCGCTATAACAGAAGCGATACAAGCTGATTATACGGTTAGTTTCGGGAGACCTAAGGTAGGCTTGTACTCTGCTCCCGGCTGTAAGTTGGCGGGCAAGGTTATAACAGCGCCGATTAGTATGCCCGAGTACTGGCAGGAGCAAAAACTGACAAAAGTTTATGAGCGCTCCAGGGTTTTGCATATCGCCATAACGGATGAATGGTTGCAAATTCGGAAAATTGAGCGGCGGCAAGATGACCATAAAGGTTCTTTTGGTAGAGGATTAATTCTGGGCGGTAGTTCCGGTATGGCCGGAGCTGTTATTTTGGCGGCGAGAGCCATGATGGAAGCCGGCAGTGGCTATACATACGTGAGGTCATCGCCTGATATCTTGCCGTTGGTAGCTAAATCTTTGCCTTCAGCTTTATCGGCGGAAATTAATCCGGATACTGACCCGCTAGAACTTCTGCGGCAAATAGATGCTGTAGCTATAGGTCCCGGATCCGGGAAGAGTTCTTGGTTACAGTTACTACCTTCTTTGCTTTATGAAGCGCCACAAATTGTAGTGGACGCTGATGCCTTGAATTATCTCTCCGCTCTAAAGTCTTGGAGCGAGCTTACCCAAAAAAGAGTAGAGAGCGGATTGCCCCCGGCTGTCTTAACACCACACCCCGGAGAATTCGTCCGCCTCGCTCCCGAATTGGCGGAACGGCTGTCGTCAGATCGAGCCGGAGCGGCTTTAGCTCTAGCCCGAAAATCAGGTTGCGTAGTAGTGCTCAAAGGGTTCGCTACAGTAACAGCGCTTCCAACCGGCATTTGTTTCTATAACACTAGTGGCAATAACGGCCTTGGTAAAGCCGGTTCAGGTGATGTGTTGACGGGACTGATCTGTTCCTTATTAGCCCAGGGCTACCCACCTGAGGTCGCGGCTCCCGCCGGTGTATATTTACATGGTTTGGCTTCTGATTTGGCCTACTCCGCCCTGGGAACAACCAGGTCTATTACACCGGAACTATTGCTGACTTATTTGTCTGATTCCTTTAGACGGGTAGGCTGGTAAAACAAGTAAAGTTGTATCCTGGGGCAAATTGCTCCTTTAGCCGGTGGGCTGGTAAGAAGAACAACTTATTAGTTATAATAGATCAATATAATCATGCGGCTGTATTCTTGATTTTGCCTGCGGAGGGTCGAGCGTGCCATCTAATATTGTCCAGTCAATCAAAGACTTTTTTTCCGGTGTCTGGAGTATTGTCTCGGAGGGACTTTTACTATTCGGTGGTCCGGTAGATACTTTTATGGCGATTCTGGATATTTTGGCCACTACTTTTATTATCTATTATTTGCTGAAACTGTTGCGAGATACTAGGGCTTGGCAACTTCTCAAGGGTATTTTGCTGATTTTCGCTTTTGCTATTTTTGTCAGTAGCATAGGGCTTGACACTATCGGTTTTCTTCTGAACAGAACAATTTCACTTTTCGCGATCGCCTTCGTCGTAATTTTTCAACCGGAGCTGCGTCGGGCCTTGGAGACTTTTGGACGTAGTAGCTTTAATGTTATAACCGCGACTTTTTCACCTGAGGGTCGTTCGGATACCGTTCACCAGCTAATTGAGTCAATAGTTACGGCCTGTGACCAGATGAGCAGCACCAGAACAGGCGGTCTGATTATCATTGAAAGAACTACGAAATTAAGTGAGCTACAGGAGCAAGAAAATGCCGTGCTATTGGATGCCCAAGTGACCAGCTCGCTCTTACAACAGATATTTTATATTGGATCGCCGTTACATGATGGAGCGGTTCTGATTCGGCATGGCCGGGTCGCGGCGGCGCGTGTTCATGTACCGTTGTCAGATAATTACCATCTGCGTCGTGAGTTTGGTACCCGACATCGAGCCGCCGTGGGGGCCAGTGAGATGGGTGACGCTATATCCGTTGTGGTTTCGGAAGAAAGAGGTACCATCTCAATAGCTATTGAAGGCAGATTGTATCTTCTCAGTAATGCTGACGCTCTGAGAGCTCAACTACACAAATTACTAACTCTGGAGCCTGAGAAAAAGAGGACCGGCTTGGGCCGACTCTTGGCCGGCAGATACGATAGATTAAAGGCTCAAAGGAAAGAGCGCGAAGACAAAGCTGAAGAAACAGACTCCGCTCCTGAACTTGATTTTTCGGGGAGTATGGTTGAGCAAGAAGGTGAAGTCGCGCCACTTTCAACTGACGACAAGCTGATAGCGGTAGCGGAAGAAACCGATCAGGAACAGGAAAAAGCTTCTGTGCGTTATAGAGTTCCCCTGACCGACGGCTCTGCCTTTAGGCTGGATAGAGGTAAGAAATATGCTCGTCGTCCCCAAAAAGGCTTTGCTATAAAACCAAGTTGAAAAACCTATCAGTAGTGAAACAATAAACAAGACAACCTGATG
>DUNL01000158.1 GCA_012839385.1 Clostridiaceae bacterium | reverse complement strand
TTTCTTTCCATTTACTCATTTAAAGCTCCTAAAATTATATTTTCATCTAAATTGCACTAATATTTTAGATTCATTTTCTCGAGTAGAGGGCTTAAAACCAGTATTCATCGTTACTATCTGCCGTTGTCATAATTATGACACGAGATCCACAGGAAAAATCTTATGCAATACCAATACTTTTAAGTGTTATTCTGTTCAACTTTCTGGACGTCAGCGGAATTCCATTATGCCTAGACGATATTCCCGGTAAAAAATAGAGAACGGTCATCTGACCGTCCTGTACATATTCCTGTGATTCCGATTTTCTATTTGGTGGAAGCGAGGGGAGTCGAACCCCTGTCCGAAATCATATTCCTAAGAGCTTCTCCGGGTGCAGTCAGTATTTGGAGTATTCCCCTTCCGCTCAGTCTACTAACAAACTTGACGGTCCGGTAGCTTGTAATTACATTCCAACCTCCAAGCAAGGGTTGGAACGGTGCTCCGTTTTACCTCCCACGGATAAGGTCTGCCTCATGACGTCACTTTATCTGCTGGCAGATAATCAGAGGTGACGGCCGCGGCAATCTATGCAGCGGCAAGTGCCGGTTTATTGGCAATTATCAAGTTTCTCGTTTTTTAAAGAGGCCAACGAGAATCCTCTACCCGCTTCTCAAAGTTCAATAACCTCGTCGAAACCAGTACGCTCCCGGATCCAACGATATGCTACATTATTATAGCATTTATAGTCGCGTTCATCTAATAAAATCCCGCGACGGTAACCTTTAGACTCTCTCTCGTGTTGATTTCGGCTATGTCAATACAGATTAACTTAAGACAAAAAACCAAATAATCAGAAGTATTACTAAGCCGATTAAAAAACCCAGTAGAAGAAAACGGAAAAAGGTCGCGAATGGATTTTCTTTACCTCTACCGTCAGTTCCAAGATAATCGTAACTATCGTACATTCTGTCCCTCCCCCGTTGATTGTTAAGCTCTTCTTCTCTTCTTACTTGACGTGAGTAATCTTTAGCAGCGGCTGCTGCCTGTTGAGCAGACTGATAATCAATATTATTATACATCTTTTTGGTAGGTTCATGTTCCCAGGAGACGGTCTCAAAATTATTGTTGTTAACTTGTTGTTGATCGCGCTGAGGTCTCTGGTAAGGATTGGGTACGACCGGTTGGTTCGCTAACTGATCCGGTATCGGGGCTTGTACTGCCGATAGCTCAAGACTTTGTACCTTTACCGCCAATGTTGTGTGGTTTTCAGTTTCTTTATTTAAGATACTGTTGTTGTGAATGGAGCGTATTGTGCCCGCGAAGGCATTTGGTGACATAAAGGCGTTCTTCATCTCTGAAGCGGTATAGGCGCTATGTACACTATAGGTAGCCAACATTATGATATCGCCCGGAGTTAGAACAACATGCTTAGTTGTCGGCTCATATTCTGCGATATTGATTGGACTTCCCTGTCCCAACCAGACAGTAGGTTGGCCATCTTGCCGTAGATTGGGTTTGGTAAGTCTCAATAATTCATGGTCCCTGAACAAGAAGGAAGCTGTATTACCTATATTGAGTACATAAGCGTCATTGCCCTCAATCAGCAATAAGCAAATGGAAATGCCGGCCGGTTGATCCGTCTTGTTACAGATTTGGACTTTAATTCTTTTATCTGCTTCGGTGAGAAAATCCTGACCAAAGCTCATAAAATCAAAAGTATTTCCTCTATATTGCTCCAATCTTCCCGACATCTCTAGGGACAATGCCTGAGCGACTCGACCTGAGAGATCGCCAATGGCCGGGCCACCGAACCCCTCCGTGACTATATAGAGCTGACTATATTCAGAAGTAGTGACACTTTTCTCCTCATGCCCGGATATCATATCGGGATAAATTCTACCCAGATAGGAGAACGTATCTTCATTTACCTTGCTGTCTCTGCCTGAGTCAGTCAGTCCGATCATTAACATCTTTGCCATATCGCGCTAATAACCTTTCCTCTGTTCTTTTAATTTGGACTCAATAGCCCTTTTAACTTCTCTATCTTGTTGGCTTCTTCTCTTATCATGAAGCTTTTTGCCCTTAGCTAGACCAATTTCAAGTTTAACAAAACCCTTGCGGAAGTAAATCTTTGTTGGAACTATGGTCAGGCCTTTTTGCATTATATCAGCCTCGAGCCTTCTTATCTCGTGTTTATTCAATAATAATTTTCTATCTCTAACAGGGTCGACATTAAATCGATTGCCTTGCTCATATGGAGTGATATGCATTCCAATCAGATACGCCTCATTGTCGCGAATTGTTACCCAAGAATCAGCGAATGACAGATGATTTTGGCGCAAGGATTTAACCTCAGTGCCGGATAAGACGATACCGGCCTCCAAGGTAGATAAGATCTCGTATTCATAGAATGCCCTGCGGTTGCGAGCAATTAATTTTATTTCGTTAGTGTCGTTCAATACTTTTCCTTACAAGAATTAATTATCGCGTTTTTATTACTATTAACAATTTGTTAAGCCTTAATGTGCATAAAATCTGATTTAATCTGACCGTATTTCCTCTATTTAGTAGCTTATTATCAGAGTTGTCAACATTATTAACATAATGCATAACAAGACAATGTGATTTGTGTGACAATCATGTTTCATCTATTTGCCAAAGAGCTGAAGCATTAAGGTCGAGAGCGGAAAATTTCTGCTCCAACCAGATATAATAGCCTGCCGCGGCGATCATGGCTGCGTTATCAGTGCATAATCTGATGTCAGGTACCACTAATTTTACATCTAGTCTGTTAGCAAGCTTTTGCACAGACTTCCTTAATCTCTTATTAGCGGACACTCCACCAGCTAAAGCGATTATTTTAGCGCCGGTTGTTTCTTGCGCTTGAGCCAGATGGTCGGTCAAAATTTCGACAATTGTTTCCTGCACCGTGGCGGCAAAGTCTTGATCGCTTAAAATCTCACATCGCTTACTCTTAGTACTAGCTGCCTTTTGTTCAGCCTGGTTAAGCACATTGAGCGCGGCGGTTTTAACTCCGCTGAATGAAAAATCCAAGCTGTCCTTGATCTCGGGGTGGGGCAATGGAAAGGCTTTTGTATTTCCTCCCCGCGCGGCCTTTTCAATTTTAGGACCACCTGGATAACCAAGACCTACTGCTCGCGCCAGCTTGTCAAAAACTTCCCCGGCCGCGTCATCTTTAGTTTGGGCTAAGAGCTTAATTTTAGTGTAGTCCTCGACATATACTATATGAGCGTGAGCTCCGGATACTATTAGCGATAGAAAAGGAGGCGTTAGCTCCGGATCAGTTAGATAATTAGCAGCGATATGTCCGGACAAATGATGTACTGCCAGCAACGGTTTGTCAATAGCGAAGGCCAATGATTTAGCTGCCGCTACCCCAACCAATAAGGCTCCGATAAGTCCGGGCCCGGAAGTAACCGCTATCGCGTCAAGATCGGACAAACTAAGCCCGGCTAAGGCCAACGACCTATCCAGAACAGGTAAAATAGTCTCAACATGATGTCTTGAAGCTAGTTCAGGTACGACTCCACCGTACAGGCTGTGTATATCTATCTGTGAAGAAACTACATTCGAGACTATGCGGCGACCATTGGCTACGATCGCGGCGGCAGTTTCATCACATGATGTTTCAATACCCAGAATTAGGGTTTCCTCTTGACTTAGATTATTACTAATAATTACATTTGACATGCGCTTATTCTAGCATAAGCAGCGGTGTCTAAAGTAACTTTACTCGTGTTACAATAAATTAATACTTTAGAAAGACATTGACAATATGCGTCGTAAAAAAAGCTTTAGCGTTCCAAGATTAATGGCCTTAGTCTTTATACTTTTCCTGGTAATTATCATTGCGGTTACCATTATTTCCTTTGTCAGAGCTGACCGCATTATGAATATCGCTCCCTCGCCTCTTGATCCATTCGCGACCAATGTCATCGGTAAACATCAGAACGTGTCCTTCAGATCAGCGGAAGATCAATATACGCTCAAAGGTTGGTGGTTACCGCATACCACAAAAGATCCTAAAGGTACTGTTATCTTAATCCACGATCGAGGCGCTAACAGACTGCAATTCAGTTTAGATACTCATCATCTTTATAGTTTTTTTACTGATTCCGGATTTAATGTACTGGCCTTTGATCAAAGAGGTTGCGGCGACTCATCCTCAGGACTCCATGCCTATGGTTACAATGTTTATGAGGACGTGCTGGCCGCTATTAAATACGCTAAAGGGAAAACTCCGAGCCTTCCCCTAATTCTCATGGGTTACGGAGCCGGTAACAGCGCGATCTGGCACGCTTGGAATAGCTTGCCGTCAAGCTTGGACGAACAGGTCGAGACCGCGAACGCTGACGAAATTAATCTGAGCAGAAATGATATCAGCGGCATCATCATGGACACACCCGCTAAATCAACTGAAGATTGTATCAAGTCTGATATTGACGCGACTCGTCTTCCCTTGCGAAAACTTTTTTACTGGTCCATCCCTCTGGCTATTCGTCTCTCAACCAGTAATTCCGCGGATCTGGATTTTCTCAATCTAATTCTCGACGCGCCCTGTCCGATATATATGACAAGAAATAAATTTGACGAAGTCTATCCGCCGGAGAACATCAATTCTTTGTTTAGTGAAGTGGCGCGTTTGAGGTCAAGTACAGCTACTATTTTTGAGACAGAAGGTCAAGGCCATGTCACAGGCTGGCTTGACCAACAAGGTGCCTATAAAGACGAACTGGGAAAATTTCTTCAACAATGGTTCGGTAATTAGCTTCAATTATTACCTGTAGATCCAAAACCGCCGCCTCTGTCAGAACCAAGCTTTGACACATTGTCACAGATCTCAAAAGTAGCGGCATAACTACGAGCAATTATCATTTGCGCGATGCGATCTCCTGCCTCAATTCTTATTGTACCGAAGGGTAGACCGTCTTCTTCTAACCAAATTTCTCTCTCCCCTATTAAACCTGAACCAATGTTAAGTCCTGACGTTGCCGTGAGAAAGTTAGAAAAATTGACTTTGCGGCACTTGTTTTGTAAATATTCAACTAATTCCGGTTTTTGTAAAATTAATTCCGGCAAGTCAGTGAAATGAAAACTGTTATAAATAATAACTTTAATCTCATCTCTGTAATCGGCATCAATAGTACCCGGACTGTTAGGAATTCGCACACTGGTGCGAAGAGAGAGCCCGCTGCGAGGCCTGATTTGGGCTTCATAACCGAGCGGCAGCGCGATCTTTAGTCCTGTGGGAACTAAACCGGTCATACCCGGCATAATACGACAAGGTGCCGCTGCCGCGAGATCATAGCCCGCTGCCTGTTCAGACGCGCGTTGGGGCAAGGTGCCGTTATCCAAAATCTCAATGAATATTTTAGGCACTGAGTGTCTTTCTTCTTTAGTCATCTATTTTTTCCTGTTTATAATCGGGCAGATCATCAATACTGGTTTGACGGCCCTCAAGAGAATACTCTTTAGGAACAGTAGTTTTTCTCGGCCTGATTTGCCTAATCTTACCGGCCTGTAAATTGGTTAATTCAGCCAATCTTTGTTCATGGATATTACAAAGATTCTTATAATAGAGCAGGTCTTTTTTAAGCTCCCAAAACTGCTCTCTCAGCCTAGCTAATTCAGCCTTCAGCTCCCCTTCGTTTTGGACAGCATTGTCTTTGTCCGCCATGGCTACTTTTAGATCAGCCTGTGCTTGCCGCATAGCGTCTACCGCGTTAACCAGAGCTAAAACTTGAGTCGAGGAAGTGTTCATACTGGGATAATGTCTGGCTATCTTAGCGATCAACTCATTAGCGATCTCGGCGGTTTCTTGAATATAAGTTGGATCCTCGCTGGCTGATAGTTGATAGACCATACTACCTATACGCACCTGTATTCTTTTTACTTCGTCACTCATACTGAGCTCCTTGTTACAAATATGGCGTAATATATTATATCAAATAAGATAAATTAAGCTAATTTTTCAATATTATTGACTGGTTAGTTAACTGATTATACAGCCTGAACAAGGTCAGTGGACTTAGCTCCTCAATTCGGAAGTCCTGCTTCAGGCCCTCTTCTTCGATAAAATCAGAAATTACCGCCTGAAGACACGGATAGCGTTCCAAGTATCCTTCCCGCCTTAATCTACCTAAAAATTGTTTGCGTCTAAGGGTAAAAGCGAAGCGCAGAAAATTCATAAAATCAATTCCGGAAGCTAATTCGGCTAAAGGGCTTCTTACATGGGCTGAGAAAAGTAGAACAGTTGATCTTACTGTAGGTCGCGGTTGAAAATTATCCGGGGATAACTGGGCGATAGATTTTACATCTCCATACAGCGAGGCTAGTACAGATAGTGGGCTATATTGTCTGGTTCCAGGCTTGGCCATTATTCTGGATACGACTTCATGTTGAACTGTAAACACCATTGAATGCGCGTCATATAATTCAGATAACAGTTTGAGCATGAGATCGGTGGTAACGTAATATGGTAGATTAGCGGCAACTTTAAGAGTTGATCCGTATTGAGATAATTCGTTTTTTAAATTCATTAAATCAACTTTAAGAGCGTCTTCCCAGATGATTTCTACTTTGGGCGCCGCTCCGGGACACAAATATTCTTGTAACTTATTTTCTAAAATAGGTTTCAGTCTTTGATCTATTTCAATTGCTACTAAATACTTAATCTTTTTAGCCAAATGATAAGTCAGGTTACCCGTTCCCGGTCCAATCTCCACGACCACATCCTCCGGACCAAGCCGTAAAGAATCCGTAATTAGAAGAAGCGCGCGTTGGGAAACTAGGAAATTCTGTCCCAACGCGCGGTTCGGTTTAAAACAATTAAGTGTAGCGGAGCAATCCTGATCAGGCATCTTATGGTTCAATAAACCAGACACGACGACTTTTGTTGCGCAACTTACCGCCGGCCAGGAGAGAATTAATGGTATTGTTATCAACACATAGGTCAATATCACAGCTGGACAGGCGTCCTACATCGGCTACTACGCCAATCCCGTAGCCTTCAACAAAGAGAACAGTTCCAAAGGGGATATTCTCACCGTAGCCCCAGAGATGTGTAGCAATAACACCTAATTGAGTAGGTGTACCGCTGGCGGTACTCTTCTTCAGACCGTTATTCGGTTCATATCCATACCAGGTATTCCTGCGGGTTTGCGCTTGCGCGCTTTTTAATTTCAAGGTTACGCCATCAATTGTTATGGTTCCGGCTTGGGAATCAATTGAGAATTTATTGTAAGTGCGACCCGCTTTTCCGGTATTCCTGTTAATTAATGGCTGTAACTTTTTAATATTTGCTCTGGCCGCGTTTTTATTGAACTTTGAGCTGAATTCCTTGGTGTTAAAGCCACCACGAGGTTTTATCAGTTTCAGATCAGTAATTTTAGGAGCTTTAGGAGCTGGTTTGCTCTCTTTTTTCGTTTCCTCAGCGGGAGCGTCCGTTACTGGCGGTGAGGTTGGTGTAGCCGGTTTATCAGGTGATAGATATTTTGACATCACATAACCTTCACTACCATCCGCGAGCGTAATTTTAGACCATGTACCATTGTAGGCGATCTGTGTAACTTTCACGCCGGTGTTCAATGTTGTTTGCTTCGAATAATTAGTGCCGGCTCCTGAACGTACTATTAGATTGACTGTAGTATAGAGAGTCTTATTTTTGTTAGTCCATTGTACTTTATTGTCGGCAGTAGTTTTCGTTGGAGCGGGGTCCTTGCTCGTTTCCTTCGCAACTACAGTCTTAGTAGTTTTAGCTGTAACTTTTGTTGTTGTAGTGGTAGGACTTGTAGGCGCTGCCTGAGGTTTTTTCGAGGTAAGGTATTCATTATTGACATAACCTTCAATATCCAGGTATCTCACCAGTGACCAATCGCCCTGCACAGAAATTTCCTTGACCTCTGAGCCGGCATCAATAGTCAGAATATATTCGCCATCCAGTTTTGGACTTTTGCGCATCCTCAAGTTAGTAGAGACATATCTGCTACGGTTAACTTTTTCTGTCTTCGCTGATGTTTCAGGAGAACGCTTAACCAGAAGTTCCGAGAGCATGAACCCTTCTCGTCCCTTTTCGTCAACAACTTTTGACCAACTGTCATTTTGGGCTTTAACTCTAAGCTTACTACCGCTGGGTAGAACGTCAATAATACCGGTATTGTAATCAGAACTGGGGGCGGCTCTAAGCCTGGTATTCATAGCGGTATAACGAATCAGGTCACAATCTTTCCAGTCAGACATTTCCATACTTACTTCAGTGTCCGGCGCTACCGCTACCGGCTCATCGGTATTTTGGGGTGCTGTCTCTGTTTCCGCCTCTGATACAGTTACCGTTTCATCTTGATCTTCTGCCTCAGGAGCTGATTCGGTCACATTGCTATCCGCGTTGTCGTCAAAATCATCTTCATTCTGTTTAGTACCGGTCAGATCAGGTAAGCCTCTTCTTCCTTGCAACTCTGGATAAACATGTTCTTCATTCTGATCATTTTGAACAGGCTTGCGTTCAAAGTTCTGAGCCGGGGCCAATTGATTTAAGCGGTCGCTAATGAATACTGCTACTACAATTAGGCATAGTATTACCGCAACCGCTACCAGCAGTTTATCGAATTTAGTTTTTAACATAATAAGTTTGTTTAACCCTCTTCTCTAAAACATGGCCTAATAACAAATTATTATCCATGGATTAGTTAATGAGTTTATATATTTTATCCGAGGGCGGAAATAATGTCAATCCACTAGCCATTTAACAGCACTTAGGAATAGTGGTTGGCCGTGAATAGTGGCATCATTTTGGGAAATCATGTGTCGATAGCGCTCACTCAACCCGAATTTTCCTAAAATCCTACCATCGGGACTAATCAAACCCTCAATTCCTAAAACAGAACCCGTTGGATTCCAAGGCTCAAATCCGGTCGGTTGCCCTTGATTATCTGCATAACAAAATGCTATCTGCTCTTGAGACATGAGGTGATCCAATGTGTCTAAAGGAATAACTAGTCTCCCCTTGTTACCTGCTATTGGTACTCTGTCTAGTTGATCCGGCATAAATAATTGTAGCCAGGGGGATTTCGCGTTCATGTATTTGGTAGTAACAGTTCTTGATATGAAGTCACCCCTGGCATTCAAAGCCAAAGTTGGATCAGAAATTTTTCTCGCTCTAATTTCCCCATGTGGAAGTAAACCCAGTTGTAACAATTCCGCGAAACCTCTACCTGTACCAAGTATCAATTTTTGTGAGTCATTTAACATGTTCATTACGGCCTCAGCGACCTGCTCAGTGCTGAAGACGGAATGAGCTATACCCGGAGAGGCCCCCGCGAACACCAAAATCTGTGAATCTACTATCCTCTTAGCCAGCTGTTGGAGACTGTGCTTAATATCATCGGAATTACGATTTTTAAAGATTAACAGCTCTGTCTCAGCTCCGGCCTGGCGGAAGGCCTGTGCTAAATCATCTTCACTATTGGTACCCGGTAATACCGGAATCAAGACTTGAGGTTTTTTATCTCCAAGAACAATCGCCGGTCCGGTGGTACATGACTTAGGTTCCAAGTCACTATCAGCAAGAAGAGCGAACGCCTTCGTCTTATAAGTGGATAAAGGATAAATCTCATCTAAAGGCATAATCCAGGCCTCGAGAAGCTCTCCCAGACTGATACCCTCATCATCTTTTACAACCATTTTGTCATTCGTAGTTAGTCCTAAGAGAACTCCACCAGCCTCAACGATATCTTTTTCCAGCACATCTTCTGTGAAACTTACTAAGAGACTGCCCGGCGCCGGGGCAAATAAATCAGGCATAGGCTCCGACGCGAATTTGAAACCTAAAGCTTCTCCCCACAGAGATTTCAATATCGCGACAGCGAGTCCCCCACCATCAACAGTCGCGGCATTAATGACTTTATTTTCCCGCATTAGATCGCGGATAAAGACTAGCCGTTGCCGCCAAGCCTCAATATTTACCAGATAAGAGCTGTTAAGCGGCACTGAGAAACTGTAAACTTTCATATTTGCATGACGGAAAGTAGCGGAAACTACTTTACGCGCGGAAGTAGTAGCTACGGCAAAGGCGATTAGTGAGGGCGGTACATGTAAATCCTCATAAGTGCCGGACATACTGTCCTTGCCTCCGATAGCCGGCGTGCCGAAGTCCAATATAGCGTCGAAGGCGCCTAATAATGCGGTCAGAGGCTTGCCCCAGGTTTCCCGGTTCGTTACCTTACCAAAGTATTCCTGCAGGCTGAGACGAGCGGAAAAGGGATCACCACCCATGCTGAGGATCTTGCTCAAGGCTGTTAACACCGCGAAGTAACCACCATGATAGGGACTTGCTTCCGCCAGATAAGGATCATAACCGCAGGTCATCAGAGAAGCTGTTTCTGAGCTTTCACCCGCGGCTACCGGGATTAAAGAAGCCATACCCATTTCCGGTGTTAGTTGAGTTTTGCCACCCAAAGGTAGCAAGACAGTCCCCGAACCAATCGTGCTGTCAAAACGCTCTATTAGCCCTTTCCGCGAGCAATTATTAAGATCAGACAGGACTGCTAGAAGCTGTTCGGTAAAGCTACCGTGGGAGGCTGGACTCACGAACCAGTCCGCGGCTCGTGATGGACTAAAAAAGGCATCCGCTCTTTGGGTGGCTCCGTTGGTATCTAGGAATGAACGTTCTAGCTCAACAATAGTTTGACCACGCCAAATCATCTTTAATACAGGCTCCTCGGTAACGGTGGCCACAATAGTAGCTTCCAGATTCTCTTCGGCAGCATGGGCTAGGAAACTGTCAGCATCCTGTTTAGATACTACTACTGCCATCCGCTCCTGAGATTCTGAAAGAGCGATCTCAGTGCCGTTTAAGCCCTCATATTTTAAAGGCACTAAGTCTAAATTAATTAAAAGCCCCTCGGATAACTCTCCTATAGCTACCGCTACACCGCCGGCGCCAAAGTCGTTACAACGTCGAATGAGTCTGGACAGTTCTGGATTCCTAAAAAGACGTTGCAAATTCCTTTCTAACGCCGGATTCCCCTTCTGCACTTCTGCCGCGCTCTGTTTATGCGAGGTCTGATGATGGCTTTGTGAAGAACCTGTGGCCCCACCAATACCATCTCTACCGGTTTTGCCGCCGACCAGAATTACAACATCATTCGGACGAGGACGGTAGCGCCTAACTTGTTCGGAAGGGACCGCCGCCAGAATTGCTCCGGCTTCCAATCTCTTAGCCGCGAAACCGGGATGATAAAATTCAGCCACATGACCTGCCGCGATACCTATTTCATTACCATATGAACTATAGCCCAAACTAGCTAGTCTGGCGATTTGTCTCTGGGGAAGTTTGCCCGGCAGTGTCCGGTCATAATCTTGTCTGGGATCTGCTCCCCCGGATACTCTCATGGCCTGGTAGGCATATGCTCTACCGGACAAGGGATCTCTAATCGCTCCACCCAGACATGTTCCTGCACCACCGAAAGGTTCAATTTCTGTAGGGTGATTGTGAGTCTCATTCTTGAACATCAGGAGGACTTCGCTCTCATTTCCTTGAAGTTCTACAGGGACTTTAATACTACAGGCATTTATTTCTTCAGATTGATCCAAATCGGACAAGCCGATTTTTTCCTGCAAAATCTTAGTGGCTATGGTAGCAATATCCATTAATGTCGGGGCACTCTCTTGTTGCTTTAATTGATCAAAATGCCTATGCCAGTCTAAATATCTCTGCCAACTATTCGCCAGATGAGACTTAAATTCATTATCTATATCTGGGGGAAAAGACACTGTGTTCAGTTCAGTGTTAAAGGTAGTATGGCGACAGTGATCTGACCAATAGGTATCGAGTACTTTTATCTCCGTTTCAGTAGGATCGCGTCTGAGAGAACGAAAATATTCTTGTATATGACTTAGGTCATCTATAGTCATAGCCAGTTGTTGCTTACTTAAGAAAGACATCAATTCTTGCGGCGAGAGCTCTATAAAGCCGTTATAAACCGTAATATCAGATACCTTATCAAAAACACGTTGTGTGGTCTCTGGTAGATCGACTACCCCCTCTTCACTTTCTACCGGATTGATTAGCCATCTCTTAATTCTTTCTCTATCAATATCTGTCAAGTCACCGTAGAACAAGTAGTGAACCGCTGTTCTAACAGGTACAATATCCTTTTCTAAGACAATTTGTGCCATCTGGGTTGCCATATCCGCTCGCTGATCGTATTGCCCGGCGACAGGTTCTACAACCAACTCATAAGAGGGAAAGTCAAGTTTAGCTGCTACCAGATCGGGGCCGCCCGAGGCAAGAGTTCTTATATGGAGATCTTGAGCAGGATCAACCAGTAAAGATAATATCCGCTCGGCTTCATAATCCGTAAGCTGATCAAAATCTGCGCGAAGAAGGGCGACAATATTTTGTAGTCCTTTAATATTCACAAAATCAGTAAGATCATTCTTTAGCGACTGCTCACAAGTATCAAGATCAGGCCGCTTGGTAATATAAAAGCGTCGTAGAGAGACAGATCCGTTTCCGTTATCCATTTTTATCTCCTAAATAATAATGTGACATCTTATTCACTGAGAGCTTGTTCGGCAAGTCGAGCAGATTTATCAATAAAATCCGCCAGCTCATTCCCGGACAAGACTCCTTGAGCCAGTTTGGTCAGGTCAAAAATATACGCGGCCAGGGTCTTCGCGGTATCCTCTCTGTCAGGAAGCTCAGCTATCCGCAAGAAACGACTGGTGAGCCTGGAATCCTCGTTGAGTACAAGATCAATTTCAACTGTTTCTAGCTTTTCTTTAATCTCGTCAGCCATTTGTTGCTCCAACCCCATCTGTTGCGAAATCTCTCGTATGCGCCGCTTCTCTTCAGCTTCATGTAAAACCGCGGGTGGCGCTTCTTCACCTAATGACGCTATCTTTATACCTGATATCTTCAGTTCGCCTGCAAGAGGAAATAATTTAATTAACTTGCTTAGTTCTTTGTCCTCAGTTGCGGAAAAATCTGAGTCTACTCTGACAAATCTTCGTTGACCGGAGCCATGATATTCCAAGAAAGACATTAAGGGAACATCAATTTCTTGATCCATGATCAGTACCGGCTGGCCTTGCTCTGTCGCCAGCCTGGTATATAGGGCTAACTGGTCTGCGGCAGGAGTGTAGAGAACTTTACCTTCTCCCAGTTCTTGCTCTGAAATATATTTGTTATCTGTAGTGGCGAAAATCAGCGAGGACTTGACGCTGTCATAGAATTTAGGATCAGACAGGATGCCGTATTTAACAAAGACGCTAATTTTTGGCCATACCTGTTCATAGTATTCTCGATCTTCCTTAAATAGTTTATTCAATCTGTCAGCAACTTTACGAACAATATGTTGAGACAATCTGCGCATATTGGGATCATTTTGGAGGAAACTTCTTGAAACATTAAGGGGGAGATCCGGACAATCGAGTACTCCTTGTAGTAGGAAAAGATATTCCGGGATAATTTCTTTTACATTGTCGGATACAAAGACCTGATTGTAAAAGACCAGGATTCTGCCTCCCAGTGTCTGAAAGCGGTTGCCTACTTGAGGAAAATATAAAATACCCTTTAATCTGAAGGGGTAATCCATATTAAGATGTACCCAGAATAGAGGTACCTGGACACTGTGGAATGTTTCCTTATAGAAATCAATATACTCTTGATCTGTGACCTGGCTGGGTACTTCTAGCCAGAGCGGATCAACTATGTTTACAGCCTCACCTGGAGTGGGCTTATCAGTAGACATGTCTACTGTACTTAATGCTTCAGCGTTCGTCTCATCAACTTTAGTAAAATAAATCGGCCAAGCGAGGAAACGTCCATATTTGTCTATGATCTGTTTCAACTTGTCCACTGTCAGCCAACTTTTGTCTTCTGCGGTTAAGGTCAGAGTAATGGAGGTTCCGCGTGAGGCTTTTTGACTTGCTGACATTTGATAGTCAATACCCTCCTCGCTATGCCACTTGACCGGCTTTGCCGTCTCTTGCCAGGACAGACTATCAATCACGACGCTATCAGCAACCATAAAAGCTGAATAAAATCCTAGACCGAAATGACCTATAAAGCCGGCATCTTCAGCTCCGTGCTTTTGGTACTGGGTCACAAAATCGTTCATGCCCGAATAAGCGATCTGGTTAATATATTTATCTACTTCCTCAGATGTCATGCCGATTCCATTGTCTAAGATCATGAGCTTACCCTCATTCTCATTGAGGCGTATCTCGATCCTGAGCTCCTCTTCTTCACTAAGCTCAAGTTCCCCCATATGAGATAACTGTCTTAGCTTGGATAAAGCGTCTGCGGCGTTAGAGATTAATTCTCTGAGAAATATATCGCGATCAGAATATAACCATTGTCTTATAATCGGGAAAATATTCTCGGTACTTACTTGAATTTGTCCTTTTTTTGTCTCCATTATTTCATCCTTTCAATCACAGAGATGTCGTGAGTGAAACATTTTGTTCGCGAATCACATATACCATAATAACAAAAGAAATTATATTATTTTGAAAATCAAGACTGTTCTTTAAATATCGTCTCAATCCTGAGCCTCTAGACGCGCCGCTCGCTCAAGCCAGTCCAGTTCGGCAGCGGACTCGCCTAGATAGCGATAGACAGCCGCCATGCCTTGGCACGCTTCCAGATCATAAGGGTTAATCGATATTACTTCCTTAAAACATGATTTGGCCAATTCAGGCTCATCCAGGCATAAATAAACTTGTCCCAGACCAATCCAGGCAGAGATAAGTTGAGGATTATATTTTGTCGAGATGCGGAATGAATTCTCGGCTTCGCGCATATCACCTGAGGACAAGAACAACAACGCTTGTTGGCACCAAGCGTCCGCGTAGCGCGGATCTGCCCTTAGAGCTTCTTCGACACTGCTGAAAGCTCCTTCAGTATCTCCTTGTAAATAATAAAGAGCCGCGGCCTCAGTGAGAAGATACGGATCTGTAGGCTTAATCTCAAGAGCTTGCTCTAACAATGTCAAGGCTTCTTCTAGTCTGCCCAACTTACTTAGAGCCATGCTCTTCAGCGCCATCCACTCAATGGAACTGTCAACACGACTCAGCCCCTGATCTATCAAGCGTAATGAGTCATCCACATAGCCTAGCGAAAGTTGTAAGTCGGCCAGATCATATAGAATATCCATATCATCAGGTAACAATCTTCGCAACTTACTATAATCCTTGAGCGCTACGGCTGTGAGACCACCTATTTCAGCAGCTCGGGCGTGAAGCCATAACAGATCTGTCTGATTTCGATAAGTCTGTAACGCTTGCTCCGTTTTTTCCAAAGCCTGATACCATTTGCCGGAACTCAACAGCATTTCTGTCTGCGCTATCTCCGACATCAGTGTCCCGTTAACTCCATCATTTTTAGAAGAAATACCCGGTGACATTTAGTAAGCCTTTCCTTATAACATTTTATTTGTTAGAGAGATTAACAATCTATTTGTACTTTTGCAAGCATCGCCATATTAAATGCTATATATGATAAAATAATATCTGTAAAAATATAGAAACTGTAGCGGAAAAAGTAATGAAAAGAAAACGAACTGCCAACACAATCCTTAATATCGTTGCTGTGGCGCTCCTCTTGTCCGGTCTTTACCTGTTGATAAAGCCATATTACCAAAACTATCTACAGAGAAATAAAATGCGTGATATTCTTGACGAAATGTCTATGAATGGTAGTGGTAAAGATGGGCAGCTCGCGCCTGTTAAAGAAATAGAAGTTACTTTCGCGCCTGACGCTTACAAGGTATCAGGCGAGGCCTGGGAAGAATTTGCCAGACCGGATTCTGAGGAACAAGATTCCGCTAAAGAATTTGTTAGAGTTAGAACTTACGGACGTCTGGATATTCCGGCTATTAATCTTTCCATGCCTATCGCGGACGAAGCGACTCTTAATACTCTGCGTGTCTCTGTTGGCCATTACAGACCTTCAGCCCAGATGGGCGAAGTAGGTAATTTCGTACTCTTTGGACATAGAGGTTTTCGCACAAAGCAGTATCTGCATCATATTGGTGAATTAAGAAAGGGAGATGAAATTATCGTAATCTCCAGTAAAAACGCTTATATCTACGAATTTGATAGAAGTATTGATATTAAGCCTTCCCAGTTAATGGAGAAAATCACGGAGCCAACTGATGATAAGAGAATTATTATTGTCAGCTGTACTCCCCTTCGCGATACGAAGGAAATAAAGCAGGGAGATCTACGTATTCTTGTCTACGGTCATCTCAAAGAAACAATACCATTTGAGAATAACTAATATTTCATGGTAGGGACAGCTATTTTGTCAACTAGAAAAGCCCTGATTAGAAGATTCTGATTCAGGGCTTATTGCATAATAACTATCTATTTTCTATTCAGGCATTAGCTCGTCTAATGATACTTCATTAAGCACCTCACGCAAGATAGCGGCTTCCTCGCGACTAAGGGTAATTCCCTTGCTCATTTTATTGTGGTCAGGGGCCCAGTCACGTAAATCAAGCTTTGGCTTGCCTTCATTCCAACTTACGAGATTGAGCTCTCGATTCCAACCTGATCTGCTGGTACTTAAAATTGCGATATTTTTCTTAATTTCGTATTTGAAATCGGCCATTTTCTTATCCTCCGAATTTTTTTACTCATCGTGCATTTTGCCAAATGCTTAAAGAAGTGTCAAACTTCCTATATAAAAGATGGCTTTATATCCCAAATCTCTGCCGCATATTCCTTGATAGTACGGTCTGAGCTGAATCTACCACTATTGACAATATTAACCCAGCATTTCTTACCCCATTCTATTTGATCCAGATAAGCAGCGTGGGCATAATTACGAGCATTTCTATAGGCCTCAAAATCACCTAGGATATAGAATGGATCACCTGCCTGCCATTGTGAGCCGGTTAACAAAGAATTATATAATTCTTGGAACATTCCGGTGCGGTTATCAGAAATTGTGCCATCAACCAGAGCGTCTACTACACGTTTTAAACCTTCAACATTATTGTATTGCCACTGAGAATTGTAATAACTCATAGTAGCGGGGAAATCATCAATTTGCGGTCCGAACATGAAACAGTTCTCAGCGCCGACCTGATCCAGTATCTCAAGATTAGCTCCATCATATGTGCCCAGAGTAAGAGCTCCGTTCATCATGAATTTCATATTGCCTGTTCCGGATGCTTCCATCCCGACTGTTGAGATCTGTTCAGATAGATCCGCGGCGGGAAAAATCTTCTCAGCCAGCGAGACATTGTAATTATGTAAAAAGACTACTCTCATATGCTGGTTGATATCTGAATCTTCATTAATTAACTCAGCAAGCTCTGTCAAAAACTTTATAATCGCCTTAGCCCGAAAATAACCGGGAGCGGCCTTAGCCCCGAAAATATAGGCTACAGGTACAATGTTATTTTGATGAGGATTATCTTTTAATTTAAAATAGCGATCTAGAATATATAGTCCGTTCAAAAACTGTCTCTTGTATTCATGTAGACGCTTAATCTGGACATCAAACAAAAAGTTACTATCCAGCTCTATGCCCTCGTGTTCCTTAATAAAATCTATCAGTTGTTTCTTATTAGCTGTCTTAATTTCAAGTAGACTTCTAATTAAATTTGTATTCTCCTTTTCTTTTTCTAAAGGTTGTAAAAGTGTCAGATCGGTGACCCAATCTTCATTGCCAAGTCTTTCAGTCAGCAATTCAGCCAGCAATGGGTTGCAGGCTCTAAGCCAACGTCTGGGAGTAACTCCGTTAGTTTTGTTGTTAAATTTCTCCGGCCACAATTTATAGAAATCTTTGAAGAGTACATTTTTCAGTAAATTTGTATGTATAGCGGCGACTCCATTGATTGAATAACAGCTATAACAGGCTAACAAAGCCATATGTACTTTCGCGTCATGTATTGGCGACAACTCCTGAATTAAATCTTCAGGCCAATTTTTATGAGCGATTTCTTCTTCAAATTGCAGATCAATTTGCTTGATAATATTCAAAATGCGCGGGAATAAAAACTGAAAAATATTGATATCCCATTTCTCCAGGGCTTCCTCCATCATTGTGTGGTTGGTAAAGGCAAAAGTCTTCTGCACAATACTCCATGCTTCATCCCAGCTCTGCCTATTCTCATCAATCAAGAGCCTCATTAATTCCGGAATAGCTAGAACGGGATGAGTATCATTGAGCTGAATTGTATTAAACTGAGGGAATTTAGAGAAATCCGTACCGTGAACTCGCTTGAAAGTATTAACTATGTACTGCAATGACGCGGAGACGAAAAAATATTGCTGTCTCAAGCGAAGAACCTTGCCGTCATAGGTACTGTCATTAGGATACAGGACGCGGCAGATATCTCTGACACGATTACGTTCAATAACCGCGTCATCAAATCTTTGCGAGTTGAAAAGGTTAAAGTCAAAATCTTGCGCCGGTTCCGCGTCCCACAGCCTGATCATATTGATATTGTCGGTTCCGAAACCAGTAACCGGCAGATCGTATGGAATAGCGTATACTGTGAGATCTTCATATTGGACTAATACTTTTTCATCTCTTCTCGGTACCATAAACGGGTAACCATCATTACCAATCCAATTATCCGGATATTCTCTTTGAAACCCATTTTCAATTTCCTGCCTAAAGAGACCGAAATGATACAGGATCCCGTATCCGGTTACAGGGAGTCCCATGGTAGCGCTCGAGTCCAAGAAACAAGCAGAAAGCCTCCCTAGGCCGCCGTTCCCTAGCCCCGGATCAGACTCTTCTTCCAATAGATTTGTCAGATCATATCCTAGTTCTGTAACAAATTCTGAGACAGTTTCATACAGGTTTAGATTTACCAGATTGTTTAACAGACTTCTACCTACTAAGAATTCCGCGGAAAAATAATGCGCCTGACGCTCCGGTAGATAATTACAACGTGTTTTCTCCCAGTTAGGGGCGAGCTCGGATACGATCGCGCGTGATAAAATCTGCCAAAACTCTCTTGGCGTCAGAGAAGTAAATTCCTTACCGTAAGATGCCTGTGCTAAGATTTGCATTTTATTATGTAAAACGTTTTTATTCATTACTAACTCCTTGCTATAATAAGCTACAGACCACAAATATTATAAATATAACTTTCGCTTGTGACAATTTAATGTATACTAATTTTGTCTATAAGTCGAATAGGAGCCAGAAGACTCAGGTGAAAAAAAAGGTAGACCACTCTAAAATAGGGCATACAAATGCAGCTTCCGCTGTTCGTTCTTCCGGACACAGCTTTAAATCAGCAAAGTTATCCATTATTGAGTTGCAAAAACGTAGACTGCTGGCTTTAAGACAAGAAAGTAAGCGGTTGCGGGGAATCAGCGGTCGAGCCGCAGCCTTGTTCACTCTTCTATTGGTTTTATTCACAATCACTGAAGAATTTGTTCCTCTAGTTTCAGTATATACCAGCTCCCATAGTTTTCGCGGCCAAGCATTAAAAATGCTGATAGTTTACGGTTTCATCGCTCTTCTCGCCTCAGTTTTAATAGTAATTATAGAGCGCCCGGCTAAGGCAGTTATTCTAGGAGAAAAGGTCGGAATTATTTCATCATTTTTGGCTCTCTTATCCGGTTTCCCACTGGCCTTTTTAGGTTTAGCCGTTGATCAATTAATCAGCTCTTTATTATCAGGTGAAACGACTTATTTGACTCCGGGGTGGGATTTACTAAATCAAGGAGTAATGCTGTTTCGTTCCTCACCTGCGCAGATAGGCCTCACAATTGTAATAGCATGTTTGATCCCTGCGATTAGCTTCAGTTTGTTAATTCAGGGACTAATTCTACCCGGTCTCGCGACAGGTAGAAATTATGGCAGAGCTATTCTGACAGTCGCCGTTTTTGCGGCTATGTCTGGTCTACAATTAAGAGCCCTGCCCTTGTTGATATTATTCTATGCCTTCATTAATAAAGTGAGACTGGATAGCGATCATTTGTTACCGGCAGCATTAGCTAGTTTTAGTATTAATCTCGGCTGGATAATATATCCACTTGTATTTCAATTAACCTCTGATATTTTTTGGGGACAATTACCAGGTTCAACGAGACAGATAATCACACTTGTGCTGCCAATCATATTGTTATCAGCAATGGCTTTACTGCCTATAATAGTTTATTATACAAATAATAGAAATCGTCTGCATGCTGAAGCCAAAGAACAGGCACAGATTCATTTTCTTCAAGAAGAGGAATTATTTCCTAAACGTAAAATAGATTATCTGTTTCTGGCGGCAACTGTAGTGATGATGGTAGCCATGCTCTTCCGAAGCTTATCTTAGGAGAATACTATATGGACGAAAAAGCCAAGACTGATTTATCCTTTATCTTATCTTTCATTAAGCATTTTCTTGTTCTGGCCTTAATCGTAGTGGCCTTAATAATTGGCTCTAAAGCTTTGGTCATCTTGATTCCCATACTATTCGCCCTTGTCTTATCTCAAGCTTCAGTTACCATAAGTCGCCTATTACTTAAATTGAGAAGGAAAGATCCTGCCGATCAACCTTCACTGAAAAATCCTTTTAGGCGTCAGAGGCTCGTATCAGTCTTTATTTATATTATTATTCTGCTTCTTTTGTTAGCTTTAATTGGAGGGATTACCTACTACCTAGTCAATATATTGCGTTATGTATATGTGCAATTCCCTAATATAATTCGTGAGTCCGATATCATTAATAAAATTTCTGAGATGTTCCGCAATGGACGCGGACCATTTGGAATCGAGCTTAATCCTGAACTTAGTTCTAGAATTGAGGAGAGTATAATATCTTTTGTTCAAAGGATTATTTCCGCCTTACCGCAAGTATTAGCTAATATTCTTCAATATATTAGTAAAATGCTCTCCGCGATGCCGTATTTTATCCTAGTCTTAGTTATTACTGTGATGGCGGGATTCTATTTTATTACTCAGTCTGACCGTCTTTATCGTTTAATGTTGCGCTTTATCCCGGATCGCTTTTTTGTACGCAAATTATTCACAGTTACAGACCGACTTACAAAAACGCTATTTCGTATCGTAGGTGGTTATATTGTCCTGTTGATTATTACCTTCCTGGAATCATTACTTGGTTTTATTATCATCGGCTTGCCAAATCCTTTTACCTGGGCCATTGTGGCCGCAGTTGTAGATCTGCTTCCTATCCTAGGAATCACAACAACATTAATACCAATTTCCATCTATTTTTTTATCCAGTCTTTTCCACTGCAAGGCATAGGTATTCTTATTCAGATGGTATTGATGATTGTTATACGTCGACTAATTGAGCCCGCTATCTTGGGTAACGCAATGCAACTTCATCCGATAGTAACTTTGTTAAGTATGATTATAGGGATCATGGTTTATGGTTTAGGTGGGTTATTACTTGGTCCTTTAGCTTTTGTTATTTTGCGAGAACTTTTTATTGAATTTGAGATGGAGTGTAAAGTAAGAAGCTTCTTTGCGGGGCTTATGCCTAAGGCTAACCAAAAAGAGTGATCTTAATTACTATGGTTTTTGCATATCTCGATACTTCTCTACCTTCTTCTGATGCTCCTTCAAAGTTTTAGAGAAATCGTTTGTGCCGTCCCCTTTAGCTACAAAATATAAATATGAGTTGGCGCCTTTCCAACTTCTTTCCGTTGCCGGCCATAGCACTCCTTCCAGAGCCACTGTTCCCGGAGAATTAATCGGGCCTGGTGGCAGAGCATCGATATCATATGTGTTATAAGGATTATCTTGATATCTTGTTAAGTCATCGTTAGTAACCCAAAGAACCGGTTTAAGATTATCCTCGATACGTAGATAGTTAATTGTGGCACATGATTGCAAGGGCATTTCCTGCTTCAAACGGTTAAGGAAAACTCGACCAATCTTTGGCATCTCAGACATGGGTCCTTCTTTTTGTACCAGTGAGGCCAGTGTTATCGCTTGGTCCAGGCTGAGACCAATTTTTTCTACGCGTTCATGATAATTGCCACTCTTTAATTTTGCTTCCGTATTGTTAAAGAATTTCCTCAGTATTGATTCCTCAGATTCATTGATATCAAATTCATAGGTGTCAGGCCAGAGATAACCTTGCATTAACCACTCTCGATTAGGATCATATTGAATCTCTTGGATAAAATCATAATCGACGAATAGATTGGGTCTTCTCATCATTTCGTCTAAAATATCTTCGTTGAAACGTAGCCCTGCTTTGCGTAACCGCTCCTTAACTTCTGAATATGTCAAACCTTCTGGGAAAGTAATCTTTACAGGCTTCGGCCTTCTGGTTAGAACAAGCATCATTTCATCATAACTCATATCGGGAAGCAAATAGTGAGTTCCTGATCTATAGTTGCCGTCAAAACCATTAAATTTAGAAATGACTTTGAAAGCGAATTTGTTCTTAATAAGACCGTTTTCAAGAAGAATATCGGTTATATCATCGGTATCAGAGTTGCGGGGCACATATATTTCAATCGAGTTCGGAGTTGAATCTGTAACGGGCGATTTTCCTTCAGCGTCAATAACACGGCTTAAATTATATAGACGTTCATTTTGCGCGGTAACAAAATTATAACCGGTATAGTATCCGAAGATACCTACCGCGATAATTATCAAAATT
Source organism: Clostridiaceae bacterium (assembly GCA_012839385.1). Lineage (GTDB taxonomy): Bacteria > Bacillota > Clostridia > Saccharofermentanales > DTU023 > UBA1046. The sequence goes on along the minus strand of DUNL01000158.1, from coordinate 10,147 downwards.
AACCCTAGGATAATAATGGTTTTACTGATTTTTCTGGACAATTTTCTGCCCCCGTTAGGATTTTTTTAAATTATAACATGTCTTTTTCTTTGCGGCCTCTCCAGATAATTTGTATAGGATTACCCGCAAAACCATAGAGTTCACGTAGGCGATTCTCAAGATAGCGATCATAGGAAAAATGTGTAAGTCTAGTATCGTTGACAAAAAATATTATTTTTACAGGATAATTGCCGACTTGAGTGGCATAATATATTTTCAGATGTTTACCCTTATCCTGAGGTGGCGGATGCATAATAAGGGCATCACTGATAAATTCATTCATCTGAGCTGTGCTAATTCTAAAACCGCCCGCCTCATATGTTTCTCTTATCAATGGCCATAATTTTCCACAATTGAGTCCTGTTAAAGCGGAAATATAGATTATTGGAGTCGCCGCCATAAAGTGAAAACGTGTCAGTATCTGCCTATTCCTTTCTTTTCTGACTATATCTTTATCCACGATTAAATCCCATTTATTTACCGCGAAAATACAGGTTTTGCCCAGATTCCACGCCAGGCCGGCTATCTTAGTATCCTGTTCTGTTACACCTTCTTCAGCGTTAAGCATGATTAAACACACATCGGCTCGCTCTATAGCTTGGTTGGCCCGTATCACGCTATATCTTTCAATTCTGTCAGTCACCCTGCCTTTACGTCTTAGGCCGGCAGTGTCTATCAAAATAAAATTTCCATATTCATTGCCAATAAAAGTGTCTGTCGCATCTCTGGTAGTTCCCGCAATGGGAGTGACAATTACTCTTTCTTCTCCCAGGAGCTGATTAACAAGAGATGATTTTCCGGTATTAGGTTTTCCAATTACCGCTACTCTAATCGTATCGTCAGTGCTGATGTCTTCAATTGGCTCTGGAAGCTGTTGAATTATCGCGTCTAGTACTTCACTAAGACCTAATTTATGGCTGGCTGAAATCGCATATACTTCAGAGAATCCTAATTTATAAAAATCATAAAATGTCGCGGGCGGAGTTCCCGGTTGATCAATTTTATTTACAGCGACTACCACCGGTTTGCCACTGCGATGTAGTTTCCTGGCTATATCCTCATCAGCGGCCGTTAGACCACTTTGAATATCCATCATGAGTATAATGACATCAGCAGCTTCAATCGCTATCTCCGCCTGTAAGCGCATTTGTCTCAACAGATTATCAGAGGAGGTCGGCTCAATACCGCCGGTGTCAATCAGAGTGAACTCTCTCCCCTGCCATTCAGCGTCGGCAAATACTCTATCTCTGGTAACACCGGGAGTAGGAGCTACTATTGATAAACGCATACCGACTAACATATTGAAAAGGGAGGATTTACCCACATTAGGGCGACCTACTATGGCCACGGTCGGCTTATTCATAAAGTTTCTCCTTACAGCTAAAAAAGCAACGGTTCCATTGGGCCGTTGCTTTAATACAATATGTTTAAACTGATGACTTAATTATCTTCCATTGAGATAATCTCACGACCCTTATAATATCCACAAGATTTACACACTTTGTGGGCGGCCGCTAGTGACTTGCAGCGTGGACATTCTACCAGAACAGGCGTACTGATTTTCCAATTTGACCGTGCTCTACGACTTCTGGCTTTTGACCATTTGCGTTTCGGGACTGCCATTGTCAACACCTCCATCCATTTGCTGTCCTCTCGGACCCTTTGTCTCCGAGCCGTTGTAGGTTTTATACGGCTACTCCCGTTGAGACGCAAAATGTATTATTACTTATCCTCTCCATCCTGTCAAGAATTAATCTGCACAAAATCAAGATTAATGTCTTGACAGGATAGATATATCAATTATTAATCAGCTAGACCTAATAGTTCAACAGTCTGTAGGGCTATGGACAACTCTTCATTAGTTGGAATTATGAAAACTCTTACTTTAGATCCTTCTTTAGAGATGTCCCCCACTTTACCCCTCAAATTAGCGTTTTTGTCGTGGTCTATCTCAATACCCATAAACTCAAGGCCTTTTAGCATCTCCGCGCGAGTATTCACATCATTTTCACCGACTCCGGCGGTAAAGACCAAGGCGTCAACTCCACCTAGAGCGGCAATATAACTGGCAATTATTTTCTTACCTTGATAGGTAAAAATATCAAGCGCCAATTGAGAGCGCTCATTACCTTCTTTAGCAGTGGCGGCAAGATCACGGAAATCAGAACTTACACCTGAAATGCCGAGCATGCCTGACTCTTTATTCATAATATGGTCTATCTGATCAGGATCTAAATTCTCTGCCTTCATAATATAAGGCACAATTGCCGGATCTATATCTCCGCAACGCGTCCCCATAGGTATTCCCGCTAACGGAGTTAAGCCCATCGTAGTATCTACGCATTTACCATCTTTTACAGCGGCGAAAGAAGAACCGTTGCCCAAGTGGCAAGTTACGATTTTAGTGCCTTCCGGCTCTTTGCCTAGAAGCTTAATAGCCTCTTGAGATACATACATATGCGAAGTCCCGTGGAAACCATAACGACGAATACCTAGATCCTCATAATACTTATAGGGCAAGGCATATAGGAAAGCCTTAGCAGGCATTGTCTGATGGAAAGCGGTATCAAAAATTGTGACCTGTGGAATGCCGGGCATTATCTCTTCGCAAACTTCAATGCCCGTCAGATTAGCGGGATTATGTAAGGGACCCCAGGCGAAACATCTACGGATAGCTTGTTTAACTTCGTCTGTAACTTGAGCTGGAGCTGTGAATTCTTCGCCACCATGTAGTACGCGATGACCGATGGCCTTAATTTCATTCAGATCATCGATTATCCCGTATTCCTTTGAGGTCATCATTTCAACCATAGCGAAGACAGCATCTTTGTGAGTCTTAAAATCTCTTACAGCTTTATATTCTTTGCCATTATTAGTCTTATGAGACATGAGGGGCTCGTCGATACCGATGCGTTCGCAAAGTCCAACACAGAGGACCTCACGAGTTTCATAGGCAATGACCTGATACTTGAGTGAAGAACTGCCAGAATTAATAACTAGTATTTTCATATTAACATCCTTTATATTAAATTTTATAATTTTAGTCCTGAGAACACTGTAGAACAGTTAAGGCCACAACACCGACAATATCGTCAGCGCTACAACCGCGAGACAAGTCGTTAACCGGCTTAGCAATACCTTGGAGCATTGGGCCGTAAGCTTCCGCCTTCGCCAGACGCTGAACTAATTTATACCCAATATTACCGGCATTCAAATCGGGAAAGATCAAACAATTAGCGTCGCCTTGGATTACACTGTCCGGGGCCTTAGATTTACCTATAGAAGGAATAATAGCGGCGTCAGCCTGTAGTTCTCCATCCAGTACAAGCTGCGGTGCTTTTTCTTTAGCCAGACGAGTAGCCTCAACAACTTTTTCCGTTAACTCACTTTTGGCCGAACCAAAGCTTGAGTAAGATAACAATGCCACTTTAGGCTCAACACCGGTTAAAGCTTTAAATGAAGCGGCTGAGGAAATCGCTATTTCTGAAAGCTGCTCAGCGTCAGGATTTTCCACCAGACCACAATCTGAAAACAGGAAAGTCCCCTTATCGCCGTATTCACAATCAGGAACTACCATCATAAAAAATGATGAAACTAGATTTGTACCCGCCTTAGTACGAAGAATCTGAAGAGCGGGTCTTAAGGTATCTGCTGTGCTCCCAACCGCTCCTGCTACCAGACCGTCCGCGAGATCTTTTTTAACCATCATGATACCGAACGGTGTAGGTTGAAGCATAGTTTCTCTGGCAACTTCAGCTGTCATCCCCTTTTTCTTACGCATCTCATAAAAAGTATCTACGAAATCATCGAGACCTTCATATTCAGCCGGATCAACAAAAGTAGCCGCAGAAACATCCCACTCCGGAGCTTGTGCCTGGATCTCATCCTGTTTACCAATAAGAACTACTTGCGCCAGATTTTCTTGCATAATCTTAGAAGCAGCTTCTACCACACGCGGATCCATACTTTCAGGTAAAACAATTGTTTTTTTCACCTTTTGGGCTTCAGCCTTGACATTGTCCAAAAAACTCATGTTTGTCCTCCATCTATTAAAATTTTAAATAAGACATACCACTGCTTAGTATAAGTTATTAACCTTATAGATTCAAATATAACTTTGCTCTATTAGTGGGCGAACGCCTGCAAAATAAGAACCGCGAATAAAGTCTCAAACTATATGTACGTGGGACTGCATTCTACTGCATGGCCAAGATAGCTAACACTTGATCAAGAGCATATATTGTCAGCCTGTTATCTTGATCGCGCCTGGCATAGCCACCGAAAAATTGACTAGCTTGATCGGAAATGTAGTTGCGTTGTAATTGTCTCATCGCTACCTCAAATAAAGATCTATTGTCTACAGCTCTACCTAACCTGCCTGCCCAAGCTACTAAGGCAGGATTAGCGGTATAGTCATTACCACTTCCGTTGAGCAAATGATAGGATAAGGCCAAGGGACCGTTACTTATCTCATCAAGAATAAAGGCAATAAAATCATCATTGCTCACCCTTATTTCAGCTAAATGTAGTGAGGTTTTAAGCAGGCGCCTTGTATCGACCTGAAAATCTGATGATATTAGCGGCATAGCAGTGTCATCAGTAGTATTCCATCCCTCGGGAGGAAAGGGCATACCTATCTCATATTGATAATCCTCAATACGATTATGCCAAGTTTTATAAATATCTTCCCATTCAGGATTAAATGCTCCAAGCTGACGCAAAAGCCAAAAATCAATATTTTCCAGAGCTATCAAAGGCACTTCTTCCTGATCAGGCGGTAAGAGATAACCCTCCATGGTAGAAATAAGTGGATGCTGAAGATTAGGACCTAAACCAGCGGTATGTGGAGGCGGTCCCGCTTTAAATATGGGTAACAAAGTATCAGATAAAACGGAGATACTATTCTCTAAATCAGATGAGGGTTTTAGCATATAGGCTTGCAATAATACCCGTAAATAGCCCTGAGTAGTTATCCAGTTAGCATTATCCCGACGGTAGAATCCGTCTATATCTTTGATTAAAGAGCTAGCGTGTAATCCGGACTCATCATCTCCAAAGGCTTTTTCAAAGGAATCCTGCCACTTCTTGAATTGTTTTCCGCGGCCTGATTCTACCAGCGCTTGTCCAAGGTATAATTGATCTAGAGCGAAGATTTCCCTTGCGACAAGATCTTGCTCCTCAATATCATAATCAAATTCTAAATCCGGCAGTTTTCGCCAAGCAAGCAATAAATTTTGGACTTCAATAGACTCATCATCACCAGATTCGGCTTTGATCTCGACATCAAGTTGAAGAGTATCCTCAAGTAATTTATACACGCCGGGAACAAGGAGATCAGGATCAGTTTCCGAGCTATCATACTCAAGGCTAGGTAAATCATCAGAAGGTAGCTTTACAAGCTCCGCCCGATTGCCACAAATAAAATACACCGCTAATCCAATTACCAGAAGGATGGCTAGAAGTGGAAGCAATTTGGAAAATCTGCCAGACAAATTTAACCGCATAGGTACATATTAATCCAGTTCTCTCTTCAAAAACAAAGTAAACTGAAAAATAATCTAGAGCTCTGCTAAAATAACTGTGAGAGGAACACAACAGTGAAAGTAATAGGTGTTATTGCTGAATTCAATCCCTTACATTATGGGCACGCTTGGCTTCTGCGACAGATTAAAAATTCCACGACAGAACAATGTGGGATTATAACGATCATGCCTGAATTTTTCAGCCAACGTGGTATTCCAAACTTACTTGCTCCCTGGCAACGTGCTCAAACAGCCCTTGTGGCCGGCGCGGATCTAGTTCTATCTCTCCCGGAAGTCTATGCTCTCTCAAGCGCTGAAGGATTTGCCGCAGGTAGTGTTAAAAGTCTGGCCAGCACAGGCCTAATAAGCGAAATAGCATGTTCCGCCGAAGATGCCGACATAACGAAAATTGAACAAATCAGTAATTATTTGTCAACGGAAAGTTACAGTTTTCAAAGGGAGCTGCAACAAGGGATTAAAAATGGAATAGGTTTTGCTGCCGCTCGCGAGCAAGCCTTGGCAAATGTCAGTCAAGATACTGAATTAGCCTCTCTTATAAACAAACCTAATAACATTTTAGCCATTGAGTATATGAAAGCTCTCAACTCTATGGATAAATCTCACAATATCAAACTCAAATTATATCCACGCCTGATAGATACTTCTTCCGGATCTATTCGGAAACATATAGAGGTATCGCTTTCATCAATTGATGTAAGCGATAAGAGTATGTCCGGATCTAATCAGTTGTTACAACTGATAAAAACTCTTGAGGACAAGCTACCTCCTTATTCACTATCACAAATATTGACTGCCCTGCAGTTAAATAATGGCCCCCTTTTGTTTGAAAAACTTAAAGACGATATCTTCTATGCTCTTTACTCTCAGGATACTTCCTCCATTCAGGATATCGCGCATATGCAACAAGGGTTAGGTTTAAGATTAATCAACTTAGCTGGAAAACCTCAGTTTCTTTCTCTCAGTATGACAGATTTTGTCCAAGTAGCTTCCTCCAGGGCGCATCCTGCCTCCAGAGTTCGTAGGGCGCTACTTTCTCTACTACTAGGAATGAGGACATCTGATCTTTATGAACTCAGAGAACCGGAATATTTGAAGGTAATGGGTTTCAATAAAAAAGGACGTTATCTCTTGCGTCTTATGAATAGACATGGGCACTTGCCCATAATTAGTCTTGCTTCCGAATACGCGAAACTCAAAAGTAACAGAGCTCAGCGACAAAGTAATATATCTCTACGAGCTGCTAAATTATGGTTTAAACAAATTGAGCGGAACATCAATATCTATTACGAGAAAAAACCGATCCAGCTTTGACGAAGACATTTTCAGTGTCTAGAATAGATATTAAATTATATTTGAGGTGAGTTATGCCTGATTCTATTTATGATGTGCTACTAGAACGCGGTTTTATTGAACAAGTAACCAATGAAGAGGAAGTCAGAGACTATTTGGCAAAACCCGGAGCGACGTTTTATGTAGGTTTTGATCCTACAGCAGATAGTTTACATGTCGGTCACTTTGTCCAGATGATGGCTATGGCACATTTACAAAGAGCGGGACACCGTCCTATTGCCCTATTAGGAGGTGGTACCGGGATGATTGGTGATCCATCTGATCGGACTGATATGAGAAAGCTGATGAATATTGAAACGATCAGGCATAATGTGGAAAGCTTCAAAAAGCAAATGGGTATCTTATTGGATTTTTCTGAAGGCAGAGCCCTCATGTTAGATAATGCGGAATGGCTAATTCCTTTGAATTATATCGAATTCATTCGCGAGATCGGTTCGCAGTTTTCAGTCAATCGCATGCTAACCGCGGAATCATACAAACAACGCTTAGAACGCGGACTCACCTTCCTTGAGTTCAACTATATGTTATTACAAGCTTATGATTTCCTTGAACTATACCGTCGCCATGACTGCAAATTACAAATTGGCGGTAACGACCAATGGTCAAATATTATTGCTGGAGCCGACTTGATTAGACGCAAAGAGCGTGGCCAAGCCTGGGGATTAACTTTAGCGCTGTTGACAAACGCGGCAGGTGAAAAAATGGGCAAAACTGTGGGCGGAGCGGTTTGGCTTGATGCTGACAAATTTAAACCCTTTGACTTTTATCAATATTGGCGCAATATTGATGACGCGGACGTCATCCGCTGTCTAAAGCTACTCACCTTTATACCTATGGAACAGATTAATGAATACGCGAAATTAGAAGGTCAAGGATTAAACAAGGTAAAAGAAATTCTAGCTTTTGAAATTACAAAAACTGTACATGGTGAAAAGAGCGCTAATGAAGCCTATAAATCTGCTAAAGCTATCTTTTCCGGAGCAGGAATGGCGGAGAATATGCCTGAAGTTATTTTGACTAATGCTGATCGACAGACTCCCCTGCTTGAACTACTTACTGAGGCGAAGATAATTCCTTCCAAGAGTGAAGGACGGCGCTTGATGGCGCAAGGCGGTCTTTATCTTAATGATGAGCCGGTAACTGACTATGACTATGTTTTAAAGGATGCTGATTTAACAGATGGCGCGGCTATTGTTAGAAAAGGTAAGAAACGATATTACCGTCTTTTTTTCAATGAGGGCTGATATTGAAAAGACTTCAAAATTCTAGACTTTTTGTTTAAGTCTCCTTCGATCTGTTGCCATATCTTACTAAGAATCATCGCGGTATAGTACGCGTCATTTAGCGCCGAGTGTAGCGGCCTGTTACAGGGAATCTCAAGAAAATCAAGAGCATATTCTATAGAGCGCTGGGTTGTCACTGAGACTTTCTCCGCTAGTATGGAAAATAACGCCTGTACGTCTAGACAGATTAAAGGTTGAAAAAACTCTATACCATAGAAATTAAAATTATCAATTAAAACAGGTGGATCAGACTTAGACCAGCTGCAAAAGATCTTAGTCTTCCCGCCAACAAAATCCAGGAACTTGTTAGCTGCTTCCGGGAACAATAAACCCTGCGAAAGACTGTGTTGATCTCTATTTGTGACTCTGGAAATATAGCGTGATATAACAGGATAAAGAACCGGCTTTACTAAGGTACTAAAAGAACCTACTGCGCTCATATTTTGATCTAGCTTTACAGCCCCGATCTCAATAATTTCAAAGGGTAGTTTTTTTTGTTCTTTGAGTGGCACATTATTCTCAGTGCCGACAATGTTCCACTCCAAATCAAATACAATATACTCGGCATCTCCGTTCACAAATATCAGTTGAAAAGACTTTTAATTTTATCGAAAAAGCTCTTCCTTTCTTTATAATTATGATCATTCAGACTTTCTTCAAAGTTGATAAGTAAATCCTTTTGTTTTTGATCCAGGTTTCTAGGCACCTCCAGTTTAACACGGAATTTGTGATCACCTCTCAGCTCGTTCCTGTTAATATATGGTATACCCTTCCCCCTTATAGTATAGACTTCTCCAGGTTGAGTGCCCTCTTTAAGCTTATATTTGACAGTCCCGTCAATTGTAGGTACCTCGATCTCTGATCCGGTAGCTGCTTGAGCGAAAGTAACCGGCACCTCACAGAAAGTCTGATTCCCTTCGCGAGAAAACACCGGATGCGGTCTTATCCTAATTTCAATATATAAGTCTCCATATGATCCACCGTTTTCTCCCGGTTCACCTTCGCCTCTTAAAGTGAGCATTTCTCCTTCATTTATACCGGCGGGAACCTTGACTTCAAGTCGTTTAGTTTTACTTCTTACACCCCTTCCATTACAGGCGGGACAGGGATTATCAATTATTTCACCACTGCCGTGACAAGTTTCACAAGGTCTGCTGGTCATCATTTGACCAAACATAGTTTCTCTAACCATTTGTACTTGACCTGTTCCCTGACATACTGAGCATGTTCTAGGTTTAGAATTATCGCTGGTACGACTACCACCACAGGAATCGCATAAATCATCCTTGTTAATAGTAATTTCTCTTTTAACACCAAAGGCAGCCTCTAGAAAATCTAAATTCATACGATAGCGCAAATTAGCGCCACGAGCGGGACCTCTGTGTCTGGCAGAATGTGTATCAAAACCGGCGAAACCACCGAAGCCGCCAAAACCACCAAAAATAGTATTGAAAATATCGTTGAGATCAAAATGTCCGAAGCCATGCCCGGCAAAACTGTTGGGGTCAACTCCGGCATGCCCATACTGGTCATAGCGACTGCGCTTCTCTTTGTCACTCAGAACCTCATAAGCTTCATTCGCTTCCTTAAATTTATTCTCGGCTTCCTTATCGTCAGGATTGACATCAGGATGATACTTTTTCGCCAGTTTCCAATAGGCTTTCTTAATTTGATTCTCATCTGCTGTTTTGTCTACACCCAGAATTTCGTAATAATCTCTTTTCTCTGCCACCTGAGCCTCCAGACTTAATTACATGCCGATACCCGCCGCCAAATGCGCGGCGGGTATCATTTTCAAAATCATACCACAAATAAATCGGTTTTACTGCGGATCTGCTCCCGCGTCTTTAAAATCTGCCTCATAGGTGCCACCTTCTGTTGAGCCACCTTGATAATTTTGTGTATCCGGACCACCGGCCTGCTCCTGTTGAG
>DUNL01000028.1 GCA_012839385.1 Clostridiaceae bacterium | reverse complement strand
GAAGAGATATTAATCAACAGTTCCCGGCTCAGAGTCAGAAGCAGAAGCAGAGTCAGAGTCAGAAGGTGACAGTGTGTCAAATGTACCAATCAGTTGCTGCACATACTCTCTTTCGTAATCAAGTGGGCGGAGAATATCGTCTCCATATTTAATAAGATCGATATCGATAACCACTTTACCCAGGTATTTATCCTTTGGAGTGCGTCCTACTGCCCGTTCTGTTTGCTTTATCTTTTCAATAATCTGATCAGGTAACATCCCTGTCTCAACTTTGGCTAGAATATTACGGAAAAGATAAGAATACTTATCATCCTCCGGCTCTGTTAATATGGGGTCACTGAAAACAATATTGGGAAATTGACGGGTAAGCATTCGCTTAGCTTTATCGATATTTGTTTTGGCGAATGTGTTTGATCCTATGCTAAGTAAAATTGTAATCATACAGGTAAATTGAAATACAAATATACACATTTATAATGAAAATGTACGCATAAAAGCAAAATCTATTATCTTTGTCTAATCAAACCTGTTAAAAATGAAAAAATTACAAGTTGCATGTTTGCTGTTTATCCTGATCCTCTCTTTCAGTATTCAGGCACAGGAATCAAAGCCATTAATCTACCGGATAAATGTCAAGGAAAATATAGGGAGTAACACATGGATATATCTCCAGAACGGACTTCATGATGCAATGGAGAAAAATGCTCATGCCGTACTCCTGCATATGAACACTTATGGCGGAAGCGTTCTCGAGGCAGATTCCATGCGAACGGCAATACTCAATTTCCAAATTCCCGTGTATGTGTTTATAGATAATAATGCAGCGTCAGCCGGTGCTCTTATTTCGATAGCCTGTGACAGTATCTTCATGCGTAGCAGCGCGTCAATTGGTGCGGCAACTGTCGTTGACGGAGCTACCGGAGCCCAGTCCCCCGATAAATACCAGTCGTATATGAGAGGTATTATACGTGCTACTGCAGAGAGTCACGGCAAAACAGTGATAGTGCAAAATGGTGATACCATTACAAAATGGAAGCGCGACCCGGCTATAGCTGAGGCAATGGTTGATGAAAGAACAGTAATACCAGGTTATGACGATTCAACAAGAGTGCTTACTTTAACTGCTAATCAGGCGGTTGAGCTGGGATATTGTGACGGTATTGCAGAGAATGTTCACGAACTGGTTGTCACATATTTGGGTTATAACGACTATACGCTTGAAACCTACAATCCCTCTTTCTATGATAAGATAAAAGGTTTTCTCACCAATGGGCTGGTACAAGCTTTTTTGATCATGTTTATTATAGGAGGTATCTATTTTGAACTGCAGTCACCCGGTGTAGGATTTCCATCTGCAATGGCTATTACGGCGGCACTACTCTACTTTACCCCGTTGTATCTCACAGGATATGCCCAGAATTGGGAAGTGCTACTTTTTGTACTGGGACTAATATTCATTGTTTTTGAGATATTTGTCATTCCCGGCTTTAACAAACAGAATTCCCAG
>DUNL01000066.1 GCA_012839385.1 Clostridiaceae bacterium | reverse complement strand
GTTAATAGGTCAATATCCTTGAGCTTGATAGAGACTAGCTCACTCACCCTAATTCCTGTATAAAGTAGAATGTAAATGATTAGCTTGTCTCTGACACTAACCTTGCTTTCGTTTTGGATGAAAAAGAGGAGGCGTTCCACCTCACTCTCGGTGTACACCTCCACTTCTTGTTCTGATCCATACGCTATTCTGACTTTGTCTTTCTTTAAATCAACAACCCTAGTATCCATGATTCCTTGGTCTAGCAGAAACTGATTAAAACTAACTAAGCTATTGATTTTCTTGTTGATGGTGTTGTACTTGTAACCTTGTGATTCTAAATCTCCCCTGAAACTCGTCACAAAGAACCTAGTCAACTGACCATCAAACGTATGATCATTTGACGATAAGAACCTCAGAAAGCCTCTCACATCCCCAACATAAGAGAGGATGGTAGCCGGGCTTTTGCCATCCTCATACAAATATCGTTCGAATTCTGTTATAAAATCCATACCACCCTCCATTTAACTAGGGGAATTTGCTTGTATTCACTCTTTATTAGCCTCTATCTTCCTGTTAGGTGATATAAAAGAAACAAAGCAGTTTAAAGAGCGAAGAACAGCCTTTATTCTTCTACTGGATCTCCATTATAGAACTGCCCTGTAAAAGACTCTTCGCCATTTACCGTAAACAAGGTTCCTTCACCTTCATATAGACCAGATCCAAACTCCCCTTGGTAAATTAGTTCACCCTTTGGTGAGAACAACCGCCCAAAATGATCGTATCGACCTGCATAAAAATGCCCTTCATACTTAAGCTGACCATTAGGATAATACTCCTTACCTCTTCCGGCGTAGACACCTTCGTAAAATTCACCTTTGTACTTTGGCGTATTGTCCGGGTAAAACTCAGTCCCCTTTTTCAGGCTACCCTGGGAAAACTCCCCCTGATACAAAATACTGCCATCAGTTCTATATAAGCTTCCCAGGCCACTAAAACAGCCTTGGAAGAGTGCTCCTTCATAGTACAGACTACCATCTTCCCGATAGACTTTTCCCTGACCATCTAAGTTTAGAAAACGAGCATCACCTTCAAGGAGCAATGACCCACTGGGCCAATAAAGCTTGATTGTGTTGAGGCTGGCCAAGTTGATATGAAAGTTATTCTTCTCATCGGGCCATTCAATGGCATGGAGACTTGCCTCCGCTTCAAGTTTAACTGTTTCTTCCGGTTGCTTATGGAGCATTCCGTATTTCATCTGCGTCGTTAAAGTTCGTTTAAACATTAATTCACCGCCCAATTTGTTATTTCAATAGAATCTACCATCACTGCAAGAGCCACTCCTACGACAAATCCACTCATAAACCAACTCATTTAATCACCCTCCTCTTTTATTCCTTTTGCTTTCCGCCAGCAATAGATACCCACTAAGACACCCGTATAAAACAAGTTGATTGGATCCAAACAGTCACCTCGACTTTCTTTTGAAGCATAGAAATTAACCGCCCTTTCCTTGCTACAAACGCCCCTTTGGATTTGATTAGTATTTAGGCTGTTAGCAAAGAATTGTTGCAGGTAAATCACGAATAGCCCCATTTTCTAGTTTGACTTGCT
>DUNL01000247.1 GCA_012839385.1 Clostridiaceae bacterium | reverse complement strand
TTCTGGGACATCTGCCCTTCACCTAATTGTGCGGGCTTTAGGTATAGATGTCCCAGAATTCACTGCAACGGCATGCTGTACACCTACATAGGATGCGATTGCTCTCTCAAAATCCTTGATACGGAGCCCTAATGCCAGTCTCCCAGAATACAGCACCTCAAGGACTGCCTTAATGTCACTTTTATCTAAATCTGCTGCAGCTAAACGAACTCTGTACATTCTATATCAATCCTTTCCGTATAGGTCGGGCAGGCACACCTGCAACTTTAGAAAATGAAGGTATATCATTGATAACAAGCGACCCCGCCCCCACAACCGCCTTTTTGCCTATAGTTTTTCCTGGAATTACTGAAGTCCCAATTCCCAAAAAAGCACCATCACTAATCGAAACATTCCCAGCCAGGTGTACACCTGGCGCAATATGTACAAAATTTCCTATTCTACAATCATGGTCAACTGTAGCCCCTGTATTAATTATTACATGGTTTCCTATTGATGTATCAGGCTGAATAACTGTCCCGGCAAAAACTATAGTTCCCTTACCGATCTTAACACTTTTATGAACAACAGCCGTTGGGTGAACTACTGTTACCCAATCATAGCATCCCTCAAAAGAAAGCGCAGTTGCTTCGCGCTTCTGATTGTCCCCTAATGCTATAAGAGCTTGACAAAAACCGTAATCTGCAAGTCGGTCAAACCCTCCAACAACCGGTACATGAAAAATTTCATAACCAACCTTTTCTTTGTCGTCATCTAAAAGAGCGGTGACCTTATATCCAACCTCAAGCAGTGTAGCAATTACTACTTTTGCATGACCACCGGCACCAAGTACTACCACATTTCCTTTATGTATATTCATTTTTGCCACTTCCCATAAACTTGGGCATAGTTGCATGACCATCTGCGCTAATACCTTCGCGACGTAGTACTTCAATTAGCGTCATCCACAGTATTTTTATATCCAACCATAAAGAATAATTATCGACATACCATATATCGAGTTCAAATTTTTCGTCCCAGGTTAATGTATTCCTCCCATTTACCTGAACCCAACCTGTAATCCCAGGTTTTACATCATGCCGCCGTGCCTGTTCAGTGGTATAAAGATCAAGATACTCCATCAGCAAGGGTCGTGGACCCACTAAACTCATGTCCCCCTTGAGCACATTAATCAATTCCGGCAATTCGTCAATGCTTGTTCTTCTCAAAAAGCAGCCTAATTTTGTCAGGCGTTGTTCATCGGGAAGTGGTAACCCGCTTTCATCGTATATTTCTTTCATCGTACGAAATTTGTAAATAAAAAAGGGCTCTCCCCGCAACCCCGGTCGCTCCTGGCTGAACAACACAGGCCCTGGTGAGTCAATTTTAATCAGTATTGCAATTATCATGAATAACGGTAAACACAAAAAAAGGCCAACACAAGCCAACAATATGTCAAATACCCGTTTTATTAATCTCTCTAGATTATTCATAACAGGGCCTCCAATTTAATCTATTACCATTTTATACAGGAGTACCTCCAAAATTATGTTTATTTTAATATACATGCTTATCTTGCTGCACATTTAATATCCTCATCGTCACTTTCTATTAAATCATTTTAATATATTATATAATTTTTCCCCCAAGACCTGTATGCTGTGATACCTTTCCACATAAGCCCTTCCATTAGTTCCAAATTGTTTCCTTTGTATGGGATCCATCTGTATAATATTAAGAATACCTTCGACCAAGGCATCGGGGTTGCCAGGTTCAACACAAATACCAGCCTTAGATTGTTTAATAATCTCGTCTGAAGCTTGTGCAGACATAATTATTGTTTTTCCACTAGCTAGATAGTCGAAAAGCTTATTAGGACTGATACCATATTTAAATACTTTTAAAGGTTTCAAGCAGTGTACTAAAATATCCGCTTGCTGCAAAACAGCAGGTATTTGAGACTTAGGTACTGGGTCCAAGAAAGAAATATTACCGATCCCTGGCGATTCTGTTTTTTGGATTAGCTTGGTTTTTTCCGGTCCATCACCTATAAGGATAAAATGAATTGGTTTTGCTTGTCTCGATAAAATTTTAGCTGCCTCAATTATTACTTCCAATCCATTTGCAGGACCATGAGCCCCTGCGTAGACAACCTTAATTTTATCACTGTGTTGTGAAAAGACCCTTTTAGCTTCAGATGAAGGCTCAAGAGGATCTGGATTATCGAACCTTTCTAAATCAACACCATTCGGAATCCAAATTATTTTTCTAGGGTCAATCCCTCGTTTTACAATATACTCTTTAGCATTTGACAGTAATACAATTATTTTTTCCGCCCTCTGATACATAAACTTTTCCCAAGCATAAAGCATTCTAGCCAATAAACTTATATTCTTCATAGCACCCATATCTACAGCTGTTTGTGGCCATAGATCTCTTACTTCAAAAATAAACCTTGCTTTGTATCTTTTGGCAAGCCACCATCCCGCTAAAACTGCAAAGGGATGCAAAGAAGACCCAATGATTACATCTGGCTTTTGGATCCCTTTACAAGCACCTAACACTCTGGTTCCATAAGAAGCCATGTTTACAATTCTGTGCCAATTATTACCGTAATAAGGATGTGTATTGACCCATACAAACCGAACACCATTATATGTTTCAGTAGTTATACGCTCTTTAGATGATATCTTTATATATCGTTTTGTACCATGATCAAATCCTGAGGCAAATATTGTTACATCACAGCCTTTTCTTACCAATTCCTTGCCAAGATCATGATGCCTCGTTCCACCTGCCATATCTGGGCTGATTGCATAGTGATTCAGTATCCATATGGTTTTAGATATCAAATAAAGATACTCCTTTCACAACTCGGTGTCTATCCTTACATGCTAGAAAGAATACTGGCTATTCGTTTGCCAGCGTAACCATCACCATATAACAGCGGTTGGTCAAATGAACGTACATTATTTGCCCAAGTTAAAGCGTCCTGTAGAAATCCTTTCTCAGGATTGGAGAAAAGTTTATTCCGACCTGCTTCAACGGTTTCTATCCATTCTGTTTCAGTTCGTAAAGTGATGCAAGGCACACCAAGGAGAAAAGCTTCCTTTTGAAGTCCTCCCGAATCTGTTACAACTAAAGCAGCACTTCGGACAATCCCCAGCATCTCTTTATAACCTAAAGGCTCTATTGACATAAAGGAAGATCTATTGATCAGAAATTCAAGATTAAAAGCTGATAGCCGCTCACTCGTTCGTGGGTGGATAGGAAAAACAACAGGTAGGGGAGAATCAGAAATCGCTTCCAAGAGAGATGTCAACCTTTCCTGATTATCCACATTTTCTGCGCGGTGAAGTGTCAAAACTATATATTCTCTTTCAATTAGTTCATCTTGAAATTCTTCAGGCATTTTTAAACTTGATTGAACCATTCGCAATGCATCAACCATTACATCACCGACATTAAACACTACAGGTTCGGATATAGAACTAAGTTGTTTAATATTTTCACCTGTTAAAAGTTCTCCATCATTTACTATATTTCTAAACCCCTCATTATTAAGATCATGACAAGCAGCCTTTGATGGGCAAAACAATAATCTTGAAAGGTGGTCTGTTACCACCCTATTAATTTCCTCTGGCATAAGCCGATTAAAACTACGTAAACCTGCTTCTACATGTGCTACTGGAATATGCATTTTTGCTGCAGCAAGAGCACCTGCAAGTGTAGAATTTGTATCACCATAGACAACAACAACATCGGGTTGCTCTTTAAGATAGATCTTTTCCAGCGCAACGAGCATTTTGCCTGTCTGTTCTCCATGTAGCCCTGAACCAATCCCCAAATTGTAATCGGGGTCTGGAAGAACTAGTTCTTTAAAAAAAAGATCTGACATTTGATAGTCATAGTGTTGTCCAGTATGCACCAATACGCTGTTAATAATATTTTCTCCGTGTTCTTTATTCGCTTGCTCAAATGCACGTATAACTGCCGCAACCTTCACGAATTGGGGACGAGCACCCACTACAGATATAATTTTCAAAAT
>DUNL01000121.1 GCA_012839385.1 Clostridiaceae bacterium | reverse complement strand
TTTCCCTTATACTATAGCTACTACTATAGCTCACCCTGGCGGGAAGCATTGCCTGTTCATTTCCATCCACGACGGTATCCCCGAAAATTATACTATTCGGGTTCTTCAACATCTCGGCAGACCGGATGGCGTTGTATTCATAGCCCTCTGGGACAGTTCCAAAAGCTCGAGCCAATCTTAGGCCAAGGAGCTTCTCCTTCGACTTCATCTTTCTGGCAGGTATCTCTATTATTTTTCTGCCATCCGCCATGCGGATATTTATCGTCTCTTCAGGATCATCACTCCTGTTGATGAACGGCCCTATTACTTCACGGACTATCGCCACTATTATCCTTTTTGGATTGTTCTGAGCAAGAGGAGGTATGGCCTTTCCATTCTCATCCATCTTGCTTTCGGTCGTGAACCACTTTTCATCGATGCACTCATATATTATTGAACCAACTTGTGTGTTCATATTTAAGCCCCCTCATTTCTTCCATTTTGCTATATTGTACATGATAGCGAATTGTGCGATCAGATCCTTCCTGGCGTCCGATGATGGGATTCCATTGGGATACTCCTTCTGCAGCAGTGCGTTTAGCTTTACGGCAAAGTCCATGCATGAACTCTGAACCTTTTCCCCACTGTTCCTATTCTGCCTCTTGGCATAATCCCATAGCCTGCCAGCAGCCCTCTGGATACGATCATCAACCGATGCCTTGGCATTTCGTTCGAACGTTTCGAGTGCAGTGCTTATCATCCATGTATGATCATTATTGGATTCAGGCCTATCATACACAATGTCGCAAGCAGCCTCGACCACTTCCCTCATTTCCATTGTTTTCAACACTCCCCTATTTTTTTCCATGTACCATTTAATGCCCCTTATAATATCACTGGACATTGTTTTTTTTCCACTCGAGATCCTGAGACGGTTTGTGATGTAGAACAAGCCTCGAGGATGCCGAGTAATGGAAGCAATCACGACAGGCAGATCCTTTGGCCCTCTCCCCAGCGATGCTACCATCTCAATGAGATCAAGCTCCTTTAGGGCCCCCTCTATCTGGTCAATCCGAAGGACGTCTATCCCAAGTGTCTTCGTCCATATGGGGGCACTCTCCCAGACGAATGTTGGCTTGAATATTTCATCACTTGAAAACAGCGGAGTTATCCTGACCTTGAACCCAGTGGAAGATATCAATTTCAGTGTGTTTTTGATGAAATAAAACTCATCCGTCTTGTTCTTCGGCCTATTTACGAAAGTGGGCGTATGATAATCTATTTGATACTCGCTTCTTCCGATTCCTATAATTTTTTTCTCCGCATTGATAGTAATATCGCTCTTGTCAAGTGAATTAAGCACACTCGATATATTCACGGGGACGATGTAGTCGCCCATATGTATCTGAAAACAAATGGGTTCTGCCTTCGACATTGGTTTCGGTATCAGGTCTGGAAATGTGTCTCTCCTTATCTGATTCTCTATCAGGCATAGTTTGCATATCCTTCCCTTGAATTTTTGATTCTCCTTTAAGGATGTTATCTTTTTACCAGTTCCGCTGGTAGCTCTGACTCCGAAACAACGCACGTCCTCTAGTGGATATTCACCTTTCTTTCCACATTGTAGGCACACTGCGGTCTTATCCGGAACGGCTTGAATATCACTGAACAAATTGGACGGCATTACCATGTCAATTAATTCTTCGGGTTCAACTGTTATCTTTTCACAATATTCATCTTCTAAAATATTCGCGATTTTGTCCAGCATTATTTGATATTTATTTTCCAGCTCATCCTCTGGTGTGATTATTGCATATGCAAACGACCTCAATGTCTTCATCTGTTGACTATTTTCACTACCGTCAATTAGGCCCTTGTTTTTTAGCCACTCATCTTCGTGTGAATAATCGTACTTTTCTGTCAATTGGAGAAAGATACGTCTTGCACAGACAGGTCCGAAGATGAGAGCCAGAGAG
>DUNL01000159.1 GCA_012839385.1 Clostridiaceae bacterium | reverse complement strand
AGCACTGGCAAAACGCAGTGCCTCCCGCCTGTCCATGCCCTGCAGTAAATAACTGTAAATCATAGCCCCGGCGAAGCTATCCCCGGCCCCGGTAGTATCCACCGCATCCACGGAACGGGGACAGCTTCGTCGGGGCTATGATTTACAGTTATTTACTGCAGGGCATGGACAGGCGGGAGGCACTGCGTTTTGCCAGTGCTTGTGCTGCTATGAAATGCCAGCAGCCGGGCCCCCGTTTCCATGGCAGCGCTGAGGATGTGCTGCATTTTATCAAGGGCTTCCATAGGAAGTAGTTTATATACAAATCATTTATTTAAGGAAGGAGTAAAAATGAAATGAAGAAAAACGGTTTGCTGCTGTTCGGTTTGTTGTTAGTTTTGTGCCTGTTTACGCTGATGGGCTGTGGAGGCGAAAAAGATCCCGCTGATAACCGTGCTGGTGATGTAAAGGCTGAAGATGTGGTTAAAAATGATGCGTATACTGATCTGGATCGAAAAATCCTCTCCGCGTTGGAGCCGCTGCCAGATAAGATGGATGGTGTAAAGATTGGCGTTATTTTTCCGACATTCTCCAATCCTTTTTATGTAGCCTCTAAAGAGGGCTATGAAGACGCCGCTGCCAGCATGGGTATCAAGGTTGATGTGGTTGCCGGGGCTACAGAAGATGATGTTGAAGGGCAATTGAATGTATTCAAAACCATGTTGGGTAAAGATTATGATGCTATTATCGTTGTTCCTATCACCGGCATGAACCTAATCAGCGGTGTTGTGGAAGCTAATAAAAAAGGGATTCCTGTCATTTGCAGTGGCACGACATTGGATAAGGATGCTGCTGCTGAGGCCGGTGCAGAAATTGCTGCCCACATGACCTACAATTTCGAAGAACAGGGGTATGTGGGGGCAAAATACATTTCTAAAAAAATCAAAGCCATTGATGGGAAAAATGCCAAAGTGGCTGTTATTGAAGGTTTAGCGGGAGCTTTTCAAGGGGAAGCCCGTCGGGATGGTGCTATTAAAGCTTTCGAAGAGGCCGGTATGAATGTTGTTTCTGTACAAGCCGGGGATTGGGACCGTCAAAAAGCCTTTAATATTGCTACCAATCTGATCCAGAGCAATCCTGATTTGAAAGGGATTTGCTGCGCTAACGATACCATGGCCTTAGGTGTTGTAGAAGCATTGAAAGTTGCAGGCAAGAAGGATCAAGTATATGTCACCGGCATTGACTTCCTGGATGAAGCCCGTCAATCCTTGAAAGCCGGAGAATTAGATGGTTCAGTTGCCATGGCTCCCTATATCTCAGGGAAGGGGAACCTCACTCTGGCCTTAAAAGTTCTTCAAAAACATGACATTTCCAAGCAAAGCTATTACAGCCCCATTGCTTTGATCACCCAGGAAAATGTCAATGATTATGATAGCTGGAAGTAGCTTTACATTGTTGTGGCAGCGATGATCACTGCTGGAAATTCTGTTTAATGCTGCATGACATGGGCACAGTGGTTTTTAATCATTGTGCCCTTTTTTGCAGTTCCAGGTATATAAACTTTTTCTGTATGCCTTTGGCTATATATAGGAGATTTATGTTCATTAATAGGAGGTCATTATGATTAAAACACAGCAGGAGATGCTGCAGGCGCTATTTGATGCGGTGGTGAATATGGAGGATGAAGCCATTGGTGAACTGGCAGAAAACTATATCAAAATGGGCTACCCTGTTTTGGAAGGGATTACCCAGGGTTTGATTCCAGGTATGAAAAGGGCGGGGGATTTGATGGAGCAGGGAGAATACTCGATCCCGGAAGTTCTGATTTGCTCCTTAGCCCTGGACAAGGGACTGAATGTTTTACGCCCGCATTTGGCAAACGATAAGCGGGAGAAAAAAGCAAAGATTGTCATCGGCGTTGTGGAGGGGGATATTCATGATATTGGAAAAAACCTGATACGAATTATGCTGGAGGTTGAAGGGTATCGGGTTTATGATTTGGGTAAAGATGTGCCTCTTGAACGATTTGTAAAAAAGGCTAAAGAGGTGCAGGCGGACGTTATTGCAATGTCGTCCTTGATGTCTACCCCTATGCTGGGGACACCTCTTTAGCCTTTTTTACAAATTGTTCAAGAGGCACATCTTTACCCAAATCATAAACCCGATACCCTTCAACCTCCAGCATAATCCGTATCAGGTTTT
>DUNL01000182.1 GCA_012839385.1 Clostridiaceae bacterium | reverse complement strand
TTTTTTGAAGACGGATGGGACAGCGCAGAGTGGAATAAGTTTGATAACTTTATGATGTATTGCATACAGTACTACTTACGTAACGGGCTGCAGAAGCCCGAGTATGTGTACGTTGGCGTCAATAAGCTGAAAGCAAATACTAATGACGACTTTGCAGCCTGGGCTGCTGCCAGCCTCGCCCCAAACAAGCGATACAATAAGGCGACTTTATATGAAAAATATCGGGACGAAAGCGGCGACGATGTGACTAAGCAAAAGTACTTTACACGGTACCTTAAAATCTACGCAGATTTTAAAGGCTGGGAAGTGAATGACAGGGTAGGCAATGGGGGCAGAGAAATTGAATTTATAAGTAAAAACGAGCCAGCCCCGGAGCCTGCGGATATGCTTCCATTTTAACACAAAAAGGGCTGCAATTAAGCAGCCCTTTTTGCGCATTACTAACCCACAAAATGAAAAAACACTCCGTAAATATACGAAGTGTTTTTGTCGTTTGCAAGCCCCAGCGCAAGGCCGGGGCTGGTTTTTAGTTTCCTTCCATTTCCATATCAATGATGCTCTTCCGGACAAAGTCGTCCTCGCTTATCCGCGTGCGCTCGTCGTCGAAAAAATCAACGAGCACCAGGTTACCGTCGTCGTCGGTACACTCGATGTTTCCGATTACAACGCTCATCCCCTTGCAATGGCTCTCCGGTGGTGTGTCGTAATCGTATTGTGTGACCTCGTAATCGGCCTCTATTTCGGCATTTGCGGACCACCAAAAGCCGCCGTATTCAAACCAGTCAATCTCGATTTTTGCTGGCTCCCCTTCGTCGTGCCATTCCAGAATCAACCTTTCTGCAATTTCCTCAAGTAGGTCTTTGCTGTCAAGGATTTTGATGTGTAGGGGGATTATTTTTAGGGGGCGTTTGGGGTATTTTTCGTAAAAAACGGAAAGGTTGCCCCTTCGTATGATTTCTGCCCAAAAGTCATACCGCTCCTCAGATAGCTCCCAAAGAAAGCCTCCTTCGCTTACACCTGCCGTTGTATTTACCTCAAACACGCCCGCATCCCGGGGGTTCCCCTGCCGGACCTGCTCGTCCAGCATCCGTTCCTGTATTTCCACAGGCAAATTTTTAAATTCAATCATAACGTGCGTTTTTATTGGTCATTCACTCCTGCAATATTACAAAACTTTTTCATTCCGTGCAAGGAAATTGCAAAGTCTTTTCATTATTCTTTATCGTCCACCCTCCTCAAGAACACCTCTAATCCCACGGCATTAAACAGCCGCATCAGTACGGCAGCACCCGGCACGTGCTTGCGTGCAAGTATAACGCTCACCGTGTGCGGAGCAATCCCCGCGGCTTCTGCAAGGTCTTTTTTCAGTATTCCGCGAAACTTGATTTCGGCCTCTAAAACCGCAATTAAATCATCAAAGTTTTGTTTCATTTTTTTTGTTTTAGTGCCCCGGATAAGATATAAAGGGCGTTAAATATCAGTATCAGTAAGTATCATAGGCATAATAAGCCCAATTTCCCCATTGTACTTCTGTTGTAGCGGCTCAAAAACAATCGTTTCCCCTGCGTCTCTGAAGACGGCTTTTAGGCCATAAGATCCACCGGCCATTGCTTTCCCTAATAGCGCGACGAAGGCAGGTTTTATTCCTATCTCCGCAACGCCTCCCGGCTTATCTTTTGGTATAACAGCCTCAAAATCTGGCGGGGTGTTCGTTTCTGAATATTGATAAAAAACTTTTTGATTATCTTTTGTTCTACATTCGAAACCGTCAGGCGTACATACCACGTATTTCATTTTGCGTATTTCTTTAAAAATACTCGAATGGATAGCCTGTCCTTCTAAATTTTCAGGCTCCACAATATTGCTTAATGATAACGGCTGCTTTATCAGCACATGAGCATCTGAAGCGTAGGCATACCCGTTTTTGAAATGTATGTGCTGCAATGCTGGCCTTAGTTCATCGTTTCCACACGCAAGGTGCAGGTTGCTTACAAATGTGAAGTTTTTCATTTTTTGTTGTTTTGCTCTACGCTAAACAGCAAAACTGCAGCGCAAAATATTAAAAATACAACTCCGCCTATTTCGGCG
>DUNL01000116.1 GCA_012839385.1 Clostridiaceae bacterium | reverse complement strand
GCTACTCTGATTGGACAGCGCTACTGGGGGCGCCTAGCTGATCGCTATGGACAGAAAAGCGTGATGTTGATAGGTGGTATAGGGGCAGCGTCGGTACCATTCTTCTGGTGGTTCGTACCTCGGTGGGAACTGGCGCCGGTGGCGCAATTTCTAGGTAGCTTCTGTTGGGGTGGATATAACCTGGCTCCCTTTAACCTGATACTCGAGATTACCCCCGACGTAGGTCGTACCACTTTTGTCGGGGTATATAATACAATGGCTGGATTGGCTAGCTCCTTGGGTCCCTTGGTCGGAGGTTACCTGGCCGACATCTATGGGCTTCGGGCAGCTATGATCTTGTCTGGCGTGCTTCGCTGGCTGGGATACTTCGCTTTTCGGAGCAGGGTGCCTTCCTCAAGTACTGAAAAGATGCGTTGGAGTGACCTGGTTCCGTTTAGGCTCGAACTTCGGCTTAGCCAGAGGCTGCGGGAGCTAACACGCAGGAATTCGGATCTTTCTGGCTGATATGCCCGTGATACTTCATATCTTTGCTTACCTAACACTCTTCCTTTGATGTTTCTCTGCAAACTCTGGGCTATTCTCTTGGCATTATCTGTTGGTGTAAAGTCTTAGTAGGCGCGTATGTGTTAACTTCGTAAAACAGGTTGATGCAGTCAGATATAGGTGGTAAGATTTGAATATGCATGGCACCGATATCTATTAATGCTGAAAATTTCGTTAAGCTCGCGGAGGGGTTGGCCATGATCATTGCTGAGGAGTTGACCAAGAATTACGGAAGTCTTATGGCTTGTAACAGACTGAATTTGCACATACATGCTGGCGAGTTATTCGGCTTCCTGGGGCCAAATGGTGCGGGCAAGACAACAACCATTAAGATGTTGACGGGACTGTTGACGCCTACCTCGGGGTCAGCCTGGATCGCCGGTCTTGATGTGCAAGCTCAGCCGGTGGTCGCCAAGGAGAAAATGGCCCTTGTTCCAGACTCTCCCAATATCTATGATAAGCTCACTGCCCGAGAGTTTTTACAGCTGGCGGGTCAGCTGCGCAAGATCGATGAAAGGGTAGCAGCAAGGCGTATTGATCAACTCTTAGGCCTGTTTGAGCTCAGCGATCGGGCCGATGAGCTATGTGGCGGTTTTTCCCACGGCATGAGGCAGAAGGTATGTCTATCGGCTGCTTTATTGGCCCAACCCCAGGTACTCTTTCTGGATGAACCCACGGTTGGTTTGGATCCAAAGAGTGCAAGGCTGATTAAAGATATCCTGAGAGAATTTGTCAGCAATGGCGGCACAGTGTTTATGTCTACCCATATCCTTGAGATAGCGGAGCAAATGTGTGATCGAGTGGGTATTATCCAAAGCGGTAACCTGATTGCCCTTGGTACCATTGACGAATTGCGGCAAGGCACCAAACATATTGAAACAGGCAGACCAATCAGCCTAGAAGACCTATTCTTGGAGCTTACCTCCAACAACGAAGAGGAGTAGGAGGTATAGACATTGGATACACTTGCTCTTCTGCTTAAGTATCAATGGATACAAGCGAGGAATTCCCTGAAGGAACGTAAAGCCAAGCTCAGGGCTCTCTTTGTTATGGCTATGTTTTTGGGTTTGGCGGTTTTCATCGGAAATGGGCTCAGCCGGGTTTTCATTTATATGGATACG
>DUNL01000226.1 GCA_012839385.1 Clostridiaceae bacterium | reverse complement strand
AGTCTAAGGAAAATTCAATACGGATTTTATCCGAGCTATTCTCCTGTGAAAGCAAGAACTTGAGAATGGTATCACGGCCTTGACTATAGATCCTATCCAAGAGCTTGCTCTCAGGATTCCTGAGTAGCACCGCGGTTGTTTCACGATTAGAGTATATGAAATTAAAAACTTCTGCTATGACAGGGAGTGTGGGCGTGCCGTCTTTATCGTATTCCAGATGGAATACATTGGAGTCCTTGGGATAAGCGGTATTGATCCAGCTTTGTACTTGTTCTACCAGTTCATCCTCAATACTCTGAAATAAGTCATAGATATTGGCATAGTGAAGATAAAATGTTGCCCGGTTGAGGTCGCTTGCTTCAGTAAGCTCTGTTACGGTTATTTCGCTGAGGGGCTTTTCCAGTAAGAGATGGACTAAGGTTTTAGACAGTATTTCCCTGGTTTTACGTGTTCGCTTATCAATATTCATTAAAAGACTCCTTACTGTTCAGAGATTGTTAAACAGATTATAGACTTTTGTCGCTTAAACAACAAATGTCTTAATTTTGATTATTACTTTATTTCAATTAATTGTCTATACTATTAATTGGTGATATGTAGAGGTCTTGTTTGTAGGCTTTGCTTGCAGACAGGACTATTTTATGGGGTTAATGATGGAAAAAGCAGCAGGATTTGTTCTTAAACACAAGAAGGCGGTTCTGATTATATTTTTGGTGTCAGTAGTAATTTGTGCCCTACTTTATCCCTTAGTAGGTGTCAACTACGATATGAGTGCCTATTTGCCGGATACCGCGCCCTCTACCAAAGCGATTCAAGTGCTGAAAGATGAATACGATACCGCTGTTCCCAGTGCTGAAGTGATGTTGCCACCGATGTCTTTAGCTGAAGCCAGGCTTAAAAAGGAGGAATTGGAGCAACTTTCATTTGTCTCGAATGTTAGCTGGCTGGATGACATGGTAGATTTAGCTCAGCCGCTGGCTATGGCAGATCAAGATCTAATCGACACTTTCTATAAAGACCGGCACCCTCTTTTCCTGGTGACAACTGAGGAAGGTTATGACAATGTAACGATGCAGGAATATCTGCAAGAGTTTGCCGGAGAGGACGGAGCGGTTAGAGGCCAGATTATTTCTATGGCTCGCGCTCAGACCTCCGCGCAGATGGAGATATCTAGGATTATGATCTTCGCGGTTCCGATCGCTTTTATCATATTGATCTTAGCCACCAGTACTTGGCTGGAACCTGTATTGTTTTTGGTTGTCTTATTTATCGGCGTAATCTTGAATATGGGTACCAATATAATCTTTGGCAAAATTTCCTTCATTACTCAGTCGGTAGGAGCTATTTTACAGCTCGCGGTCTCTATAGACTATGCGATTTTTATGCTACATCGCTTCAAAGAATATTATGAAGCCGGATATGATGCTGTTACCGCTATGAAGAAAGCCATGGTCAAGGCCGCGAGTTCAATTACTGCCTCAGCTTTGACAACATTCTTTGGCTTCTTAGCTTTAGCTTTTATGCGTTTTAAGCTTGGTCCTGATCTTGGTTTTGTTCTGGCTAAAGGTATTTTGTTTAGTCTGATCAGTGTCATGCTCTTGTTGCCGGTACTAATCATGTTGAGCTGGAAGTTAATTGCCAAAACCAAGCATCTTAGCTTTTTGCCTTCGTTTAAAGGCTTTGGGAAATTAGTGATAAAAATAAGGATACCGGTGTTAATTTTAGTCTTACTCCTAGTTGTCCCTTTGTTCCTGGCTCAAAGAAAAAATGCTTTTCTCTATGGCATGGAAAGCTATCCGACTGAGTCGCGCGAGTATGCTGAAGCTCAGCGGATTAAGGATGTTTATGGCAGTTCAACCCAGATGGTGCTGTTGCTACCGCGGGGGCAGTGGGATAAAGAAACGGCTCTGATGTCAGAACTTAAATCTTTAGATCATGTAAACTCGGTTGTAGGCTATTCATCAGCGGTAGGTGTTACTGTTCCCCCGGAGATATTGCAGCCCAAACAGCGCGAACAATTGTTATCTGATAATTATAGTCGTCTAATTTTATCCACAGATGTGGAGACGGAGGGTACCACTTCCTTTGCTTTGGTTGAAGCGGTAAGAGAAAAAACCGCTGACTATTTTGAAGACTATCATCTGGCGAGTGAGAACGCCACTTTGGTTGATATGCGCGATATGATCGGAAGAGACAATATCATAGTGAACGGCTTAGCTATTCTGGCTGTAGGGATGGTTGTGGCTTTAGTTTTTCGTTCGCTAAGTGTGCCCCTAATCTTATTGTTGACGATAGAAACCTCAATTTGGCTTAATTTGTCGATACCTTACTTTGCGGGTACAAAACTGAATTTTATCGGTTATCTCGTGATTAGTACGGTGCAATTGGGAGCTACTGTTGACTATGGTATTTTATTGACACAGTATTATCTTGATTATCGTAGTTCTCTATTGCCTAAAGCGGCAGCAATAAAGTCAATCGCGGATACCGCGGGCTCGTTGATTTCGCCTGCCTTGATTTTGGTTGCGGTCAGTCTTACTTTGGCTAGCGTATCGACCATTTCCGTAGTGCAAGAATTGGGCCTAGTCCTGGGTAGGGGCGCTCTGATATCTTTGGCCATGGTTTTATTTTTCTTGCCCGGCCTATTAATGCTACTGGATCGTTTTATTGAGAAAACTACTTATAAAGCTGCTTTCCTACCCCGTAAGGCTGGCAAAGCAAAACAGAAAACAAATTTAAGCACAGAACCGGAAAGGTAAATCATTATGTATTTAAATAGCTCAAAAACAATTTACAAAAGAGTACTCGCGAAAACGATCGCTCTAATTATAGCAATATTTATGACTTTGTCTGTATTAGGAGGGGCTACTGTTATTGCCCTTGAAAAAAATGATCTACCGCCGGCCAGAATCGAAACAGAAGAAGCTAAACCCGACACGGAAGTTAAGGCCGGTAAGAAAGAAGTTATTTATAGCAAGCTCGATCCTCATGGTAAACCGGGGGAGCTACATATTGTTAATCACTTTTCCCTCTCAAAACCCGGCGAAATAGTTGATTATGGCGCTTATGATGAAATTATCTGGTTGACTGGTCAACAGCCGGAAAAAAACAATGAAAAAATTAAGATTAAGGCAGATAAGGGCAATTACTACTATGAGGGTATTCTTAGCCGGAAGGAACTACCTTGGTCTTTCAATATTGAATGGTTTTTGGATGGGAAGAAAGTTGAACCGAGCAGTCTGTCAGGGGCGGCAGGAGAACTTAGACTAAAAATAGCCAGTACAGCTCATCCTGATTATTCTGATATAACTGAGAATTATTCTCTTCAAATCGGCTTAGCTTTCCCACGTGATATAGTGACAGATATTGAAGCTGAAGGGTCAACTATCGCTGAGGCGGGCAACAATACAATGGTTAATTATGTGGTCTTGCCCGGTGGTAACGCTGATATTGAAGTAACAGCCCAAGTGCGAGATTTTTACATGCCCGGTATCAGTATTTCCGCCGTTAAGCTGGATCTGAGCTTTGAAATGCCTGATGTTTCCGACATCAATGAAGATATGTCTCAATTGATAGATGCTATTGAGGAATTAAAGACAGGTACCGATGAACTGAACACAGGTACTAGTGATCTCAAAGAAGGTGTCGGTGAGCTTATCGCTGGAGTAGACACATTAAGTAATGAGGGACAAAAACTGATTGCCGGTATTGGCACAGGCACAGACGGTATCAAGACATATACGGACGGCGTTAAAAGTTATGTTGGCGGCGTGACGGAATATGTGTCCGGAGTCAATAAATTTACTAATGGAGTTAATGATTTAGCCACAGGCACCTCTAAACTGGAAGCAGGCGCGGGGGAACTGGCCTCCGGGTTGAAGCGGTTATCCTCGCAGAGTAAGGAACTGGTAACGGGATCCGAACAGATCCAGGGAGCCTTGCGGACGATTGGCGACAATCTGTCCGTTGAAGGTATCGTAGCTCCTACTAAGGAGGATCTTGCGAAATTAGATCAACTAGTCAAAGGTTCGTCAGCGGTTAAAGCAGGTTTAAGTTCTCTCTTAGCTGCCTTCAACGGTGACGGAACTGCTCAAAATCCCGGTTCTATTGCCGGTCTTAAAGGCATATCTAAAGGTCTGGGAGATATAATCGATAATCTCAAAGCTGTTAAAGTTGATAAGGTTCCAGAAGCAGCTCCGATACAAGGACAGCAAGCCTGGGTAGCGTATTTCAACCAGTTTGGTCAGCCTCAAGGTGTTGATTTTGCTACGTTTTTCGCTGATAACCCAGCTGAAACCGGGATAATGGTCGCTGCCTTTGAACAACTGTTTGTTACCGCCGCTAAGAGCACCAATACTGCCATTGCTTCTTTAAACGAGAGTATGAGTACCTTGATTGCGGGCCTTGGTGAACTGAAAGCGGGTCAGGATAAGATTATTAAAGGACTTGAGACGGCGGCAACGGGTCTCCAGGAACTGGTAAATAATTATACCGCCATTGATGCCGGTATTAATGATCTGGTGAGCCAGATCAAGGGCTTGTCCGCTAATTTGGGAGAGTTCCCGACCTTGGTCAAAGGATTGAGGGATTTGTCAGAGCAGTACGATACTTTTCACGCGGGTCTGAAACAGTATACAGGGGGTGTCAGTAAAATTTATACTGGAGTCTCTAGTACTGATCCGAATAATCCCGGGCTCAAAACCGGCTTGAGTCAATTGTCAACCGGCCTTAAGAGCCTTAAGACGGCTAGTAAGGAAGTGCGCCAAGGTAGCGATAAGATAACTGCCGGCGGGAAGAAGCTTACCGACGGTAGCGCTGATCTCGCTTCCGGTATTGCCGAACTCAAGAAGGGTACTACTGAATATGTCAATGGTGTCAGGAAGTTGGGAGACGGCATGAGAGAGTATCGGGATGGTCTGGTTGAATATCAGGATGGCGTGGAGGAACTTGCCGCCGGAACTACCGAATTGGCTGACGAAGTGCAAGGTATGGATCAAAAGCTGTTAGATGAGATTAACGAAAAGATTGATGAGCTTACCAACAAAGATTATGAGCCGGCATCATTTGTGTCGCCTCTGAATACAGAAGTTGAATCAGTACAATTTGTTCTTTTGACTGAAGAGATTCCGGAGCCCGCTAAGGCTGTTGTTGAAGTACCGCAGGAAGAAGACAAGAATTTTTGGGAGCGTCTAAAAGCTATTTTTGGCGGCTAAGCGTATTAATTCAAGCTACATTTGCGACGACATCTTTTTAGCAAATTCTGTTTCGGGCAGAGTGGGTAAATAAAAGAGTCTAGGGCTGCTCGAGCCACCCTAGTGAAATAGAAGGGAACGTCCGGCCTGACCGAGACGCCTTCGCAAAAGAAAAGGGGGGATGCGCATCCCCCCTTAGTATATTGTGCTTCAAGTTCAGATAAATTATTGTTGCTTCTTATCTTCGTCACCGAAAGGGTCGCCACATTCAGGGCAAAACTTCGGTGGTTTTGTATTGTCCTCAGGTTCCCAGCCGCAGTTAGAGCATTGGTATTCAGTAAGAGTCGGTTTGGCGGCGCCACATTCTGAGCAGAATTTACCGGTGTTACCTTCGGCCTGACATTTCTCGCAGGTCCAGCCGCTTGCGGGCTGGGCATTGGGTCTGGCAGTGCCACAGTTGGCGCAGAATTTAGCGCTTTCCTTGTTCTCATGATCACACTCGGCGCAAGTCCAGCTCTTTGTTTCCGCTGTAGCCGCGACACCACCGCCAACGCCTTGGGCGGCTTGTTGCTGAGCCTGTTGTTCGGCTGCCAATTGATGGAGATTACCGGCACTTTGTCCGCCGGCCATCTGAGCCATATTCATACCGGCAAAGCCGAAAAAGGCCCCGCCACCTCCTTCGTTTTTGGCAGCGTTTTTCATTGCTTCCATCTGAGCGGCTGTCATACCGGCAGCGGCCATACTGGTATCGCGATAAATGGCCTGAGATTGCATGTCTTGCAGTTTCTTAACATCTTCTTCGGAAGCGGTGACGGAATCCATGGTAACTGAGAAAATCTGGATACCACGCTTTTCCAACCATTCCTCGCTCAACTCTTTATTTAATGCTTCTGTTATTTCTTTAGTGTGGAGCGGGAGTTCATCATAACCTATTCCCATGGCGGAGAGCCTACCGAGAGCGGGCTGGAGGGCGGTCAGGAATTCACCTCTTAGTCTGCCATCCAATTCTTCTCTCGTGTATCTGTCCTTAACATTGCCTGCCACAAAGGTATAGAACAAAATGGGGTTGGCAATATAATAGCTGAAGATACCATGGGCCCGGATCGGCATCACCATGGATAGTCCAATTGACGGGTCTTGAATCTTGAAAGGTACCGGATTAGGTGTGCCATATTTGTTGTCAGGGATCTCCTTAGTATTGATATAGTAGATCCTAACGTCCTTAGCATGATGTCCAGCAAAGGTATAACGTCTTATGGCATTTCTGAAGGAGCCTTTAATGCTCTCTCCCAGACCCTCTTCACTGTAAAAGAGGGAGGCCTCGGTGCCGCTATCATAAAGAAATTCCCCGGGTTCACCGCTGAATTCAACAATCCTGCCCTGATCTGTTAGCAGCATGAATTGGCCGTCAGCAACTGTAATAATAGAGCCGTTGGTGACGACAGATTCATCTCCCTTGTTGGCAGAGCGTTTAGACTGCGATCTGATGCCCCGAGATAGCAAAACATCCGGTCCTAAACTGTCGCTGGTAAAGAAATCACGCCACTGATCTTCTAATACCCCGCCGACAGTTTCTTTAAATACTTTTATTAAACCCATTTTTACCTCCGCGTATTTCGCGCTTTAATACAACAATAGTAGAATGATTTGTCATGCTACTTATTCTTCATCCTTGAGCAGATCACGAATTTCTGTCAGTAATTCAATATCGGGATCAACCTCTTCTCCTTCCTCTTGCGCTTTACGAGCACGTGCCGCGTTGACAGCTTTAACAAACAAGAACAGGACAAAAGCTATCAAGACAAAGGAAATAATTACTTGAATCAAATTACCATAAGTAATAGCGACCTCTCCGCGTCCCTCTGAAGCTGCCCGTAAAACAATCTTCATGCTTGACAGATCAAGTCCGCCTAATACCATTCCAATCAGCGGCGTGAGAATATCTGCCACGAAACTATCAATTACGGCCTTGAAGGCAAGACCCATGACAAATCCTACAGCGGCGTCTATTACATTACCACCGTACATAAACTCCTTAAACTCTTTAATCATTTTACACCTCTGTATTTTTATTTTTTATTTCAATAAACTGCCAAAAGTTTAATTCCGACAGTATAATAATCAGTATTAATTTTTTCTGGCATAGGCTTGAACGGATTTAGGCAAACTTTCAAGCTCTGCCGTAATTGTGATGGTGACGCGGTTTTCACATTGCTTGGCCAGCTTTTCCAACTCACGAAAGAAATCAGCCAGATGATCAAGATTGTCGTCACCAACAACTTTGTATATGCTGTCAATATAGATATGAGAGATGTCATAATCTTTAGCGTTAAGTCCGGATAAAAATGCTAGTAGGCCGTCGTACCCTCGTACGGGATATTCAGTTATGTCAATCAGACGTACTTGGTATGGAACCAAGCTGTCTAGGCGTTTTCCATATTCTATAAAGATAATATTCGCGCCTTCCTCCATTAGTTCTTTTGTCATTTCTTCCAACAAACGGGGTGTTTTGCCGCTACCCTTAACGCCGACTATGGCATCAATCATAATAATTATCTCCTCTCCATATTAGCAGTCGCATATTTCCGTCTACACAAATTCATAATAGCTGCCTGAAAATCCGGAAAATCAATTCAGACGCCCATAATTTGATATTAAAATTATTGTAACCGATTGGATATAAAAAATGAAGTTAACTAAAAAAGCGTAACCGATTAATACTACCTTTCAGCACAAAATAGCTATTTTTGACGAAGGCGTCAACTAGAAGTACCGGTCGCTCTAGTCAACTGCGTTCTTAACAGAGAAACTTATCTTCAAAATGTTGCCTGCCATTGATAACTGCCGCGCCTTCTGATACAATACTTGTGCTGTATTTCACAGTTGAGAGCGGGCTTCCGCTCTCAATTTATGTAAGGAGTCTTTATGGCTAAAAGAACCGCAGAAGAGCAACGCATATTTGATCGACTGGCAGGTGAAGCTGAGTCTCTAGGTCTGGAGCTGGTAGATGTAAGCTACAGACGCGAAGGGGATAAGCTTTTTCTAAGATTAGCTGTTGATCGTCGGGGTGGTGTCACTATTGACGAATGCGCTGAGATGAGTGAACTGGCAGATCCTATTATTGATCAAGAGTTGAAGCTTAGGCGTCATGATTATTTTGAAGTTTCCTCACCTGGGTTGGATCGTCCCTTGACAGAGTTGGCTGATTTTATTCGTTACCGAGACGAGCTGGTCAGCGTTAAGTTATATGGTTCTCTTGAGGGTAGAAAGACTTGGCAAGGAAAATTGGTTTCCGGTGATGAAGAGAAGGTTGTTCTGCTTATAGAAGAAGAGGAAAAGTCTTTCCCTCGAGAGGATATCGCGGTTATTAAGAGGGAAGTTGTTTTTTAATATTTAATAATAGTCTATATAGATGACCGAAGGATCCGGTCAAAGGAGTAATAATGAACCCTGAACTGATTGAAGCACTGAAACTATTGGAAAAAGAGCGTGGACTAGATCTGGAGATCTTGTTTACTTCCATTGAGGAAGCCCTGGTTTCGGCCTATAAAAGAGAATTTGATATTAAAACGGATCGTCGTGATGAAAGTGATGAAAGCGAGCCTGAGGATATCTCCGCCGCGGTAGATCGTGAGACCGGAGAGATGCGTGTTTATCAAACGATGACTATAGTTGAAGAGGTAACAGATCCTCACAGCCAGTTGGCCTTGGCTGAGGCCAAGACTCTATCTGAGGAACTTGACCTTGGTGACCAGATCGTTAGAGAAGTCGATCCGGCTGATTTCGGGCGTTTGGCGGCTCAGACAGCGAAAAGTGTCATTAATCAACGTCTGGCGCAAGCGGAAAAAGAACGTATCCACAACGAGTTTTCGGGCAGAGTCGGCGAGCTTTCCGCGGGGGTCGTACAACGCAAAGATCGTCGTGAAGTCACAGTCGATATCGGTAGAGCGGAAGCTGTGTTGCCCAATAATGAACAGTCAAGGCTTGACGGTTATAATTTTAGTCAGCGGATGAAGTTTTATATAATGAAAGTTGATGAACGACGCAATCGTCCGCTAATCATTGTTTCTCGCAGTCATCCCAATCTGGTCCGACGATTATTCGAGCAAGAGGTACCGGAGATCTCATCCGGAGTCGTTGAAATTATTAATATTGCCCGCGAAGCAGGTTCTCGGACAAAGATGTCGGTAGCCAGCTCTGATCCTAATGTAGATTCGGTAGGGGCTTGTGTAGGCCAACGCGGCCTTCGTGTCCAAACCGTTATTGATGAGTTGAATGGGGAGAAAATAGACATTATTGAATGGGATCCTGATCCTGTTGTCTATATAAGCCACGCCTTGAGTCCTGCGAAGGTCATGCGTGTTGAAATTAACGAAGAAGACCAAAGCGCAGTTGTAGTTGTTCCGGATCATCAGTTGTCTCTGGCGATTGGCCGTGAGGGTCAAAATGCCAGACTAGCGGCGCGCTTAACAGGGTGGAGAATTGATATTAAGAGCGAAGGACAATACCGCGAGATGATAGAAAACGAACTTTTCAGCCGTTTCGATCAGGCTTTGGCGGAAGATAAGGTGGCTGAAGATTGGGATGCTGAGGACTTGGATGACGAGGAAATTGTGGAATCAGCTTCGGGAGAAGGCGATTCTGAGACGGAACTTTCTTTGGAGGCAGAAAACACAGATCAATTTCCTTTGAGTGAAGAAGTGTCAGAAGAAGATGAATTGTCCGAGCCTGTTGATGATAGCGCTGAGGATATACCGGAGTCTGACAACACTGAGGATATAAGGATTGAAGGGGAGGAAAGCTAATGCCAAGAGCCGGCGACTGTGGGCCTATTAGAATGTGCTTATGTTGCCGTAGGCGTCAGACTAAAGATAAATTGTTCAGACTGGTCAGATCGCGGACGGGTAATTTAGTGTGGGATAGGGAAGGAAAAGCTCAAGCGCGTGGTTACTATATTTGCCGCACGGAAGACTGTTTGGAGACAATACTGAGTAACCGCAAAGAACAGTTCTCCCGGTCAGGAAACGACTTAGAGGAAATGATGGCCTGTCTGGTTGCGGAGAAAGATTCAGTTGGGCATCATAGTGGTAGTGGGGATTAGCGAGAAAAGTAAAAGTTATTTGGGCTTGGCTAGAAGAGCAGGTAAGCTGGCTATTGGTCAGGATAAGACTCTTCAAGCAATCCGGGTTCGCGAATCCGCATTGGTTATCCTGAGCGAAGACTGTGGTACCGCGGCCGAACGTAAAATAAGAGGGAAAGCCAAGACAGCCTCTGTTAAAGTCTTGACTTTAGGTACGAGGACAGAGTTGGGTCAGGCCATAGGTCTGGCACCTGTTAGTGCCCTCGCGGTACTGGATAGAGGATTTGCCGCGATAATAGAAAAATATGAAAATAGTAATAGAGTGTTAGTGGAGGATTAATCCTATTTATGTCAAGAAGAGAAGAAGCAGATTCAGGTCTCAGAGCAGGATTTATTTCTGAGGACGAAGCTTTGCGAAAAATGAAAGAAGATGCTCACACTGTAGAGTTGGAACCCGATCCGCCGGAAGAAAAGACGGAATCGGTTAGTCCTCCTGAGCCCGAAAAAAAAGTTGATCCTCAAGATGAGGGGCCCACGATTGAGATGAAAGGTATCTCAGGCAAAAGCATTACTTCTGTCATTAAAGTTGTCAAGAAAGCCCCTGCTAAAGAAAAGACAAAAAAAGAAGCTGCTCCGGAAGCTGGCGAGACCGCAAGCGCTACTAAAGAAACCGCTCAGAAAGTCGCTAAGTCAACCACAGTTGATAAAGCTGATAAAACCGAAACAAAAAAGATTGTTCCGGAGCGAACCAAGCAGCCTAAAACCGCAGACAAAGCAAAAGTTAAACCTCAGTCAGCAGCGGCCTCAAAAGCTACCGACAAAACAAAATCAGTCGCGGACAAGTCGCGAGCGGATAAAAAGCCTGTTGATACCGGTGTGGCGGCTAAAACAACTGTTACCGCCAAGCCGGAGCCGACAAAAGCTAAGTCGGTAAAGAAAACCAAGAAAGAAGTTGTCTCCACCGGAACTAAGCCGACTGCTAAACCTGTTGATGATGGTGTTCTGCGTGATACCGGCATTACTGAATCCACTCGTGTCGCCAGATCTCCTATCCGTCCTCAGAGTGGCAGTTATATAGGTAGAGACGCTGACGCTCCCGCGGTTAGCAAGCGAGACAGCAGAGCGGAGCGCGGTGACAAAAGACGTAGAGGTGACCGCCAACAAACCAGGTTTGGTAGCAGACCCGCGTCGGGTAGACGTGGACAGCCCAGACATAGGTCGGACGCTACTTTTGCTGATAAAGATGTAGAAGAAGCTCCACGTCAAACTCGGTCTCCGAAACAAAGTGCCAAGGCTCAACCTGTACGCATTCCTGAAGATGCTAAGGCCGCTACTAGGAGCCAATACACTCAGAGAAGCCAGTACAATCGTCGCCAGACTTATAATAGGCGCGAGCAGGCTCGCAGGGAAAAAGAGGAGATGCTGGCAGTCCATATGAGACGTAGGGCGCAGCGTAATCAGCCTTCTGTTGAGGAACAAAAGCAGGCGCAGGTTCTGACCAATGTTAAGCTACCTGAAAGTTTGACAGTTAAAGAGCTGGCCGAAGCGCTGAAAAAGACTACTTCAGAAGTTATTATGAAGCTCATGAGCTATGGTGTCATGGCAACCCTTAATCAGGAAATAGACTATGATACGGCTGAGATTATAGCCAGTGAATTCGATATTAAAGCAGAAAAATTGGTAGAGGTCACGCCGGAAGAAATTCTCTTTGACGATTCCCCGGACGAAGAGAAGGACTTGTTGCCACGCCCACCTGTGGTCGTTGTTATGGGGCACGTCGATCACGGTAAAACCTCTATTCTGGACTATATCCGTGAAGCATCGGTAGCTAGTGGGGAGGCCGGTGGCATAACTCAGAAAATAGGTGCTTATACTGTAGAAGTAGAGGGACAACAAATAACTTTCATTGACACTCCGGGGCATGAAGCTTTTACAACTATGCGTGCTCGAGGCGCCCAGGTTACCGATTTAGCAGTATTGGTAGTAGCGGCGGATGACGGCGTTATGCCACAGACCATTGAAGCTATCCACCACGCCCGAGCTGCCGGTACAGAGATTTTAGTAGCTATTAATAAGATAGATAAGCCCAATATAAATATCGAGAGAGTAATGACAGAACTGGCACAGCATGAGCTTATCGGTTCTGAATGGGGCGGTTCGACGACTGTTGTTCAAGTTTCCGCTAAGACGGGCGAGAATATGGATGAATTGCTGTCAATGATCTTATTAACCGCGGAGGTTATGGAATTGACCGCTAATCCGAACCGCCAGGCCAAGGGAACGGTTATTGAGGCCAAGCTTGATAGAGCCAGAGGAGCTGTTGCCACATTGTTAGTGCAAAGAGGTACGCTTAATCTTGGAGACACTATTGTCGTGGGATCTCAGATTGGGCATATCCGCGCCATGCATGATGACAAGGGCAATCCTATTGAGTCAGCCGGACCGTCTACCCCGGTTGAGATTATGGGTCTGTCCGAGGTTCCGGAAGGTGGAGATGTCTTCTACGAGGTAGAGGATGAGAGAACCGCCAGATCCCTGGTTGAGAGACGACGTGAACAAGAGCGTGAATCGGCTCTGCGGACTTCCTCCAGAATGTCTTTGGACAATCTCTTTGCCCAGATGGGTACCGGTGAGATGAAAGACCTCAACATCATAGTCAAAGCGGACCTTAAAGGTTCGGTTGAAGCCTTGACTTCTTCTCTGGAGAAGCTTTCTAATGACGAGGTTCAAGTTAAGGTTATCCACGGCGCGGTTGGCGCTATTACTGAAAGCGATATCCGTTTGGCCGAGGTGGCGAACGCTATTGTAATTGGTTTCAGTGTCAGGCCCGCGGCCAATGTTCCGGAACTCGCGGAAGACGCGGGTGTAGACATTAGATTATATCGTGTCATTTATCACGCGACAGAAGATATAGAAAAAGCGATGAAGGGTATGCTGGAGCCTAAGTACAAAGAAGTTGTATTGGGGCACGCTGATGTCCGTGAGGTCTTTAAAATCAGCGGTGTGGGTGCTGTTGCCGGTTGTTATGTTACCGATGGCAAGATTGTTAGGAATAGTGAGATCCGCATAGTACGTGACGGCATTGTCGTTCATGAGGGTAGAATTTCCTCATTGAAGCGTTTCAAGGATGATGTCAGAGAAGTGACCAGCGGTTACGAATGTGGTATCGGCATAGATCGTTTCAACGATATCAAAGAAGGTGACCAGTTTGAAAGCTTTGAAATGAAGGAGATTGAGCCGCAATAGGAGTTTTGATTTCGCGAAGGCTATTCTTCATATTGGCATGACAGTCATTTTTTGTCGTTAGTATATTTTTGTTTTGGATTGATTAGGAGTAAAAGATGTCAGATAGAGGCGTTAGAGTCAGTGGAGAAGTGAAAAGAGTTTTGTCAGATTTGGTCAGGACTCTTAAAGATCCGCGTAAGCCGGAGATGCTATCGATCACCGCAGTTAAAGTGACCGGGGATCTAAGTCTGGCCAATGTCTATTTCAGTGTATATGGCAATGATAAAGATAAAGAAAATGCCAAAACCGTGCTGGAGAGCGCGGCCGGTTATTTGCGTCACGAACTGGGTAAGGAGATGCGTCTGCGCAAAGTACCCGAGTTACGTATGATAGCTGATGATTCTATTGAACGCGGTTTCGCTATGGATGCTTTGATAGATCGTGTAATCGCGGAGGACGAAAAAAACAGAGCTGATCGGGAGCAGAAGCTGGCGGCTGATATGGAAAACATGAATCCGGATTAGATTGATCCGGATTCAGGAAACTAAGGAGAGAAAATAGTGTATACACGTTTAAAAAATATCGTGGATACAGTTTTGTCCTTTCGAGATACTGAAGAACTAATTGGAATTTTCCCTCATCTGGGTGCTGATGGTGACGCCTTAGGTTCAGGCTTGAGCTTAGTTCTCGCTTTTGGAAAGTTGAATATCAACGCGGTTCTACTGTTGGATGAAGAACCTGTTTCCCAATTACAGTTTTTGCCTTGCTTAGATCTGATAAAAGTCTACACTCCTGATATGCTCGCGGAGTACAGCGAGAAAATTAAATTGGCGCTGGCTGTAGACTGTCATCAAAGTGAACGCATGGGGATTCGCGCCAAGCTTTTTCAGCGTATTTCCCAGCAGGCCATAATTGATCACCATGTCCACGCGGGTGATTATGGTGAATTTGCCGTGATAGACACAGGTGCTTCATCAACCGCGGAACTGGTCTATAATTTCATTGAATTATTGGAGAAGGAAACCGGTGAGGAATTATTTTCTAAAGATATCGCTGTCTTGCTTCTGGTTGGGTTAGTAACAGATACCGGTCGCTTTAGTTTTCCTTCTACTACAGCTCGCAGTTTCGAGCAAATGGCCAGGTTAATGGAATTTAAGCCTAATCTTACTTCTATCCATTATGAGCTCTACGAACGAATCGGTTTGCCTCAAATGCTTTTGCGCGGTGAGGTATTGAGCAGAATTAAGGCCAGCTCTGATTCCAGGGTAGTTGCTTCTTCAATTCCTCAATCCCTGCTGACTAAAATAGGGGCCTGCATCGATGATCTGGATACTCTCCCCTCGGAGATGAGAACGATCGAAGGCGTTGAGGTGGCTTTCTTACTACGTGAAGCGAATGAAACCGGTGCTGTTAAAGTTAATATCAGATCTAATAAATGTTTTGATTCCGCTACCTATGCTATGAAATATGGTGGGGGTGGGCATGTACGCGCTGCCGGAATGACCTTAAGAAATATCAGCTTGTCCGAGGCTGAAGATATGGTTATGCGTGAAGCGGCGGAGATTCTCCGAAAATGTGATAGTCAGGTCGATAGGTGACAGTTAAGAGTTTGGACAGCGGTATCCTGCTTATTGATAAACCCGAAGACATAACGTCTTTCGCTGTTGTTTCCCGCGCGCGCAAAATACTTGGTATTAAACGGGTGGGGCATTTGGGCACACTAGATCCTTTTGCCACGGGTGTCCTGCCCTTGGCCTTTAATAAAGCTACTCGCTTGGCACAATATCTGTTAGAACATGACAAGATCTATCAGGTAACAGTGGAGTTAGGGTTGGCTACGGATACTATGGACAAGAAAGGTGAAGTTATCGCGTCTACCCCACTGACAAGGGAGTATATGGAGTTTTTACTGGCGGGTGACCGGCGGGAGATAAAGGCTGCTGTCGCCTCGCTGATCGGTAGCTCTAAGCAGTTACCTCCTATGTATTCGGCGGTTAAGGTCGCGGGGAAACCCCTTTATTATTATGCTCGTCGCGGAGAACAGGTTGCTTACGCCGCTCGTGATGTTGTGGTATTCAGCGCTGAGTTGTTGGATGTAGTAAAAACATATTCTCATCTGAAACCGGAGCTTGAGACATTGCGTCTGGTTCTTCGGATTCATTGTAGTAAAGGTACTTATATCCGGGTACTGGCTGATGAGCTTGGTCGTAGATTGGGTAATGTCGCTTACGCGGTGGAGCTTAGAAGGTTAGCGGTCGGAGGCTTTGTTCTTGAAAATGCTGTTGGGCTGGAAACATTAGAGGATTTGTATTTTACCAAGCTGGCAGGAGATAGCCAAGCCTTGTTAAAGTATTTGTTTTCGCGAGGAAATATTATTAAGATGGAGCAGGCTATGCAGAGTTATCCGCTGTATGATCTGAGCTGGAAAGAGGCGCGGGCGATCGCGGCGGGTAGAGCCATAAAACGCCAGGATAAGTTTTCAGCACCGGGGTTATCATCTGCAAGCAATGCGCTGAGGGCTGAGAGTGATAGCGTTCGGCAAATATT
Source organism: Clostridiaceae bacterium (assembly GCA_012839385.1). GTDB lineage: Bacteria > Bacillota > Clostridia > Saccharofermentanales > DTU023 > UBA1046. The sequence goes on along the minus strand of DUNL01000226.1, from coordinate 24,237 downwards.
GGGCTTGTTGTGGCAGGGGAAATTGTTGGCGGTGGGCCAATGTGAAGTCTTGGCTGAGGGTGATTGTCTCATAAGACCTAAAACAGTCTTTGTTACCAGTCAAGAACTTGAATCAGAGGGCATGGAGTTTGAGCTTTGACGGGGCTAAGATTGATTGTCTTGTCAATGGCAAAGCCTTAATAAATTTGCATGGAGTTTGAGAGCGAATGAAAGTGTATCTTGAACAGGAAACTTGGCCGGAGGGGCCGGAGCGGGGTATAGCGCTGGGTACCTTTGATGGTGTGCATCTGGGGCATCAGGCCTTGATCGCCGAGTTATTGGCGGATGCTAAAAGATCAGGGAGAGTTCCTTCCGTTTTTACTTTTTCGGATCATCCGGATTTGGTCTTTAAGGATAGGGATACTTTTCCCGGACTTATTATGACGGTAGATGAGAAATTGAACGCTTTTGCCGCGTTGGGTGTGGAGGAGGTTTTTCTCCTGCCCTTGGCGCCGGAGATATATAGACTATCCGCGGAGGAGTTTCTACAGGATCTGCTGCGTGAGCGACTTAATACAGGCTTCGTTGTCGTCGGCGAGGACGCGAGATTTGGTTCTTGTCGGAGCGGGGATGTTGAGCTTTTGCGAGCCTGGGGGCAGGAAAATCAAGTTGAGACTTCTATCATACCCGATCTGTATATAGACGAGCGGAAAATCTCCAGTACGGGCATTCGTCATCTACTCAAACATGGTGACTTGAAGCAAGCCTCTAAGTTGTTAGGACGTAGTTTTGGCTTCGTAACTGCTGTTTCTGAAATGAGGGTGGTGGAGCGGTCCGTGGGGGACCCTGTTAGTTCCGGAGTGGGACAACTACAGCTTAAAGTTATAGAGTTGGAGCTGGCCTATCCTCAGGAAATCGTTACTCTTCCTCCAGGTCAATATCAGGCGAAAGTTTACACAAAGGGTTCAATAGACAGTGACAGAACTGAACTGATGACTATACAGGCGGACATTATGATCGAGAATCATTGCCCGCTGATTAAGACATATCTATCGGTCGAGACGAAATTTCCTTTTCCGGAGTTTTATATAAGTTTTGAATAACAGATATTGTCGCGTAGGGCAATATTAGTCACGCTCTAGCCTGCTATGTCGGAATCCGGATAGTGTAATGAGGATATATTATTAGCGGAAGTGTAAGTTAACGCCTTCGACAAGTAAAGCTTTGTGGTAAAATAAACCACTGTAAAGGAGATAAGCAGATATGGCTGATTATTTAGTGGATTTTCCGGGGCTTGGTATATACGACCTCCCTATTAATCGCTCCATTGTGTCCTTTGAGCTCTTTGGTCGCGAGATTAGCATTTATTGGTATGGTGTTATCATCGCTATAGCCTTTTTGACTTGTATTTTTCTCAGTATGCGACAGGCAAAATCATTCGGTATGAGCGGTGACGATATCGCCGATTATTTTTTGCTGATTCTTCCCCTTGGTATGCTGGGAGCGAGGCTCTATTATGTTGCTTTCCAGTGGGAGGCGTTTGCCGGTAACTGGCGAGCGATCTTTGATACCAGGACCGGTGGTCTAGCCTTCTATGGTGGTGTTATTGGAGGCGTGTTGGCTATAATAATTATGGCTTTGATCAAGAAGCATAAATTAAGCCGCATTTTTGACTTTTTTGCTGTTTATCTTCCTCTGGGTCAGGCTATCGGGCGTTGGGGTAATTTCTTTAATCAGGAGGCCTTTGGTGGTAATACCGATCTTCCCTGGGGAATGTACAGCAACGGCACTGAAGCTTTTATTAAATCCCTAACTGTTCAGGACAGACGTTTATTGTCCCCGCTGGAAGCTTCTCAGCCTGTACACCCCACTTTTTTATACGAATTTATAGCGAATATTATTATTTTTATTATTTTGTTGCAGGTGCGCAAGCGTTCCAAGCGTCCTTACACTACGATGGCCTCTTATTTTCTTCTTTATGGACTGGTCCGTTTTCTGGTTGAAGGCTTGCGTACAGATCCCCTGTATATCACGGGTACCGATCTTAGAGTGTCGCAGGTTTTGTCAGCGCTGATGGTTGTAGCCGCGTTAGTTTACTTACTGGTTTCCAGTTTTATAAAACAGCGTCACCCGGAAAGAGCTGTTACTGTGGCGATCAGTAAACCGGTTAACGCAGGAGACGACGAGCCACAGTTACAACCTGACGTGGAGATAGCGCCTGAGAAGTCCGTGGCCGATTCCCAGGTTGACATAATAAGCAACGAGTCTGGTCACGACGAAGTCCCCGACCTAACCAGCGAAGAAACGGTTACCGGAGAGGAGGCGGATATAGCATCGGAGCTTGAAGCCGTGGAGAGGGAAGGTGTAGCTTCTACCTCTGTTCCTCCTACTAAAGATACAATGATGTCAAGTGAAAGCGATGACGAGACAGTTTTTAACGAAGGCGTAATTCAAGTAGAACCGGAAGATAGAGAACGCTTCAGTGATTGAGAGATAGGTAAAAGTCAGGGAATGATTCAGCTGACTTAGCAAATAGAAGCGGACGAACTTATACAAGGAGTTGAACTGATAAAGACAATGTTTTCCAGCTCTAATTCAGAAGACAATTTTTCTTTACGACGTTCCGGAACCGGACTGTCGCGCGCTGCCACTTTCTTTTCTGTCATGGATTACTGGATCCTGGTTCCTGTTCTGATCTTAGTCTTGATAGGTCTCTTCGTACTACAAAGTGTCGCCTCTGACGGGATAGGTACCACACTTAATTATCCCTCAGGTTTTTATCGTCAGATTGGAGCAGTGTTACTGGGGCTGGCTCTGGCAATGTTGATCTGTTTGATGGAACTGCCAACTTTGCGTCTTTTTGGTACAATACTTTATTTTGTCTCGCTACTTTTGCTGATTTATGTCAAAGTCGACGGTTACTCTCTACGCTCTATAACAGGAGCGGATAGCTGGATTAGGTTTCCGGTACTTGGTTCATTTCAACCTTCTGAATTAGCCAAGATTGGTATCGCGATGATGTTAGCCACTACTTTGTCAGAAATGAAATCTGGAGCGAGAAATTATCTTGACGGCAGTATACGGATTGCCCTAATAAGCGGCATCCCCCTCTTTTTGATAATGACAGAACCCGATTTTGGTACTTCAATGACTATTGTATTTATGGTCGCGGTTATGATTTTTGTTTGGGGTATACGTTGGCGCTATGTCTTTATGGTGGTCAGCGCCTTCTTTATCGCCCTGCCTTTGATCTGGAACTATGGTCTCAGCGCAGTTGGGCAAAAGCGCATCCTGACATTTTTGTTTCCCGGACATGATAAGAGAGCTAGCTACCATATTTCACAATCTCTAGCCGCGGTTTCTTCTGGTGGCATCGTTGGTAGCTCTGGGAAACCTGTAAATGTCCCGGTTAAGGAGTCCGATTTTATTTTTGCCGCAATTGCTGAATATATGGGTTTGATAGGCGTTATAGCCGTTATTTCATTAGTAACTATTTTTGTTACGCGGACACTAATTGTGTCGTTTTCGGCTGTTAAAGATAATCCCGCGCAAGGTTATACAATTACTGGCCTGATTTCAATCATGGCAATACATTATATAGAGAATATGGGCATGACCGTTGGTCTCCTACCAATTACAGGAATACCTTTACCCTTTGTGAGTCACGGTGGTTCCGCTATGATTTCTAATTTTATTTCATTAGGGATTATTCTAAATATATCTATGAATCAACGTATGTTGAGGTTACAATCTAATCTTTAGTAATCCTTAGATATTTACTATCTGCTAGCCTGCGCTTTATCTAAACTGCCAAATCTTATCTTTAGTTTTCCCGGCATTTAGTTTTCCTGAGCCCTTGCTGACGATTTCTCCTCTTGAGCTAACAGTAAAAATAGATAGTCAGCTTTAGGTTACTCCACAAGTTTTTTAATCATATGAATATTCCGCAAAACATATTAAAAGAATATTAAATCTGTGCTTTTTCTTACTAAAAGTATTTGCTTTTTTAATTGAGTGAGGTTAGAATAATCAAAAAGGTGGGGCAAAGTGTCACGTTAGTAAATGAAAGTGGTTGTGAAGTGGCAGAAAATGCTCTAATTTGAATAGAGGGGGTTCCCGTGGCAAGGTACACTCATATTATTGACAAAAAGGGTCGCGTCACAGTACCTGCGCGCCTGCGTGAAAACCTTACGGGGACTCTACACGTTACCGGCAACCTGGATCCGGGTTATTTGACTTTGTATACAAGTGAGCAATTTAGTTCCATCCGCTCTCAACTATTACAGCTTTCAGGAACTGACCCTGATGTGCGCAGATTTCAGCGTTTTATTATTGGTGAGGCAGTTAGCTGCGAGGTCGATAGTCAAGGCAGAATTTCTATTAGTTCCAATCTCTGGGATTTGATAGGCGTTGGTCCTGGTGATGAGATATGTTTTATCGACATGATTGATAAAGTTGAAATTTGTTCTGAGCAGTTCTATCAGGAGCAAAAAGCACACGAAGATCCTATTGCCGGTCTTGACCTAAGTAAGTTTGATGTCAAGGGACTGTGATTATAAACATATTCCTGTCATGGCTGAAAAAGTAATCGAGGCCATGAGGATAGTTCCGGACGGAGTTTATGTAGACTGTACAGCCGGAGGTGGAGGGCATAGCGAGCTGATACTCGGGAAGCTAGGGGCGAAAGGACAGCTCATTGCTATAGATCGAGATCGGGATGCCTGCCTAACCACAAAAATGAAACTAGAAAACACTATATCGGAGGGCAACTGGGAGGTAATTCAGAGCAAATTCTCTTCTCTAAAGCAGATTTTGGCAGAAAGAGAAATTGACTCAATTCAGGGGGTTCTGGCGGATCTGGGAGTATCTTCCATGCAACTGGACAGGTCGGAGCGAGGATTTTCATATCATCAGGACGGTCCCTTGGATATGAGAATGGATGTAGATCATGACCTGTCAGCCGCTAATTGGTTGAGCCGGATCTCAGAGCGGGAACTGGGTAGAATCTTGCGTGAGTACGGTGAAGAGAGATACGCTCGTCGAATCGCTAGAGCGATTATCAAAGCTAGGGACTCTCAAGGCATCAATACTACGGCGGAACTGGCAACAATTATTGTCAAATCAATGCCCGCGGCTTCAAGACGGGAGGCTCAGCATCCGGCTAGAAGAAGCTTTCAAGCTATCCGCATCGCCGTTAATAATGAATTGGGCGAATTAGAACAACTGCTTGATATCTTGCCCTCTGTAATTGCGGATCAGGGAAGAATAGTAATAATTACTTTTCATTCTCTGGAAGACAGATTGGTGAAACAGCGCTTTAAACAATGGGAAGATCCTTGCGTTTGTCCACCGGATTTCCCGCTTTGTATCTGTAACAAAAAGAGCAAGGGGCGGATTATTAATAGCATAGAGGCAACGGCAAACGAAATAGAAAGTAATATTCGAGCCAGAAGTGCGCGGATGAGAGTATTTGAGAGGAGGGTGTGTGAATGAATAAGTATGAACAGGGAAATCTAGCTTTACAGGCTGGTTTAGCACCTGAGCGTTATCCGTCTTCTGTACCCGGACCTCAAGTCTATCCGGATTACGAGTCAGAACGACGTAAACGTTTAAGACGCTTACGCCAACTTCAGTATGAGAATAATGTTTATACATCTTACAAACAAAGTACTAGAATAAGAACCAGACATATGCTCAGCTTGCTCTTGGTTATCTTAATTGCGGCCGCGGCGCTAGGCGTTTCTGTATTTCGTTATGCCAGAATTACTGAACTGAATTTTTCCAATGTAAGGTTGAACCGACAAATAAAAGAGCTTAAAGTTGAAACCTCGCTGATCAAGAATGCTATTATCAGTAAAATGAATCTTGATGAGATAAGACGCAATGCTCGTGAAGAGGCTGGCCTACAAGAGGCCAATCCACAGCAGATTATCCAATTAGATTTTAGTGCCACTGACAAAATAGTGTATTTAAGCGAAACTACCAGTAAGATGGAATATGATTTTGCAGTAGCAACTATTGAGGATTGGGTTAAAGATCAGTGCCAACTACAGCCATAGGAGTGCTTAACTATGGGCTTTGCGGGCAAGAACATACAATATCATGAAATTAAGTCTTCTCAACATGACGACATTAGTTCATATGTTGAATCTACCCGAGATAATCGAATTTATAAGAAGAAGGTAGAGAAAAGGAAGACAAAAAGCGGTGTTAGGGCGATTAGATTTTTGTCTATGGTATTGCTCGTAGCGGCGCTGATAATCCTAATAAATCTTTATAAAATCCAGATCAATGATTATGATAAATTCGTTTCCGCCGGCGCTAATCAGCAGTTTATTATGCAAAAAAGTCAATCTCGCCGCGGAGAGATTTTTGATAGTGAGGGGATTTTGATTGCCTCTTCCTACGTTAAATATGTTATTGGCGTAACACCTGCCAATGTGCGCTCCGTAAAAAATAAAGTCAGCAAAGAAGAAATCGCGGACTTTACTGCTAAAGTTCTTGATCTACCAAAGGAAAAAATAGCCGCCTGGTTGGAGCAAAAAGACAAGAGCTATATTCAGATTGCCAAAAATGTTGAGGAGGAAGACGCGGAATTGTTGCGCTCTTGGCTTACTGAAAATAGAGTTGGTGGCTATACTTTTGATATGGTTTCTGAGAGGATGTACAACAATGGTGATCTTGCTGGTCAGATAGTTGGATTTACTCGTTTTGAAGATCAGAAATTAAAGGGAGTGTTGGGCTTAGAAGCCTATTATGATTCTATACTGAACGGTCATGAAGGTTATAGTTATGCTCGTCGCGATAACTACCGTAATCACGGTACAGTACCGTTTTCAATTCCTACTGATCAAACGGCGGTTGACGGCAGCGATATGCACTTGCATCTCAATCTTAAGATCCAAGAAATACTTCAACATGAACTTGAACAAGTCGCGGGTGTGGCCGGCCTTAGTTCAGGAGTCAGCGGCTTAGTCATGAATGTAAATACCGGTGCGATTCTTGCTATGGGTCAAATACCCACTATGCAAAGCAAGGACCCTACAGCGACACCGGGCAGGATTGATCCTATTTTCTGGAATCCTGAATTAGATAAGGTGATTGATCAGCTTAGTTCCAAGGTCTGGCGCAATGCTGTAGTATCTGATGTTTTCGAACCGGGCTCAACAATGAAGGCCCTGACCGCTGCCATAGTCTTAGAAGAAGACGTTGTTGATGAAAACACGCGCTTTGATGATAGCCCACTCCAAGTTCAATCACATTATATCCACTGTGTATCCAGGGAAGGACATGGAGTAGAAACTATGTCTCAGGCTTTTATAAGATCGTGTAATCCTGTATTTGTACAGGTTGGACAGCGAGTGGATTTAGAACTTTTTTATGATTATATAAGAACTTTTGGTTTGAGGAATAAAACAGGAATCGATCTGCCCGCGGAAACTAATACTATTTTCCATGAAAAACCCAGTACCTTAGATTTTGCTAACCTTACTTTTGGCGAATCAGTTGCTGTCACACCTCTGCACATGGCTCGAGCTTTTGCGGCTTTGGTAAATGGGGGATATCTGGTTACGCCTTCTGTAGTTAAAGAATTTGTAACGTCAGATGGTGTAGTAGAGACTGTGCAACAGGATAAACCGGTACAAATCATTTCTCAAGAAACTTCGGACAGAGTACGAGAGCTACTGATCTCATCAGGTAACAGTAGTACCTTGTCATCGTTTGGCTGTGAAGGTTACAATATCGCGGGTAAAACCAGCACCTCTACCGATGAAGTAGACAAACAAAATACTTATTCTTTTATCGCTATCGGTCCCTCGGATTCCTGTGACATTCTCTGTATGATAGTTGTAAAAAAACCGGTGATCAAGATGCCTAGTAGTGTGGTAGTGACACGACATGTTAAAAGATTGCTGGGTAAAGTTATGGATCAGATGGGTTATGAACGTAATTACAGTCCTGAAGTAGCGGAAAAATTAGAACGCAATGTCCTTCTACCCGATATCAGCGGCCTGACTTTTAGTGAAGCTGCTTCTGTATTATCCAGTAAGGACCTTTATGGCTTTAGGTCAGATCCTGATCTAAGTTATGACGCCAAGGTCGATTATCTTAATATCACTACTGCTACTGAGGTAGCGGCGGGGTCAACAGTGTGGCTTACGGATAGTAAAGATTCTGAATTAGTGAATGTGCCGGACTTCCTTGATCTTGACTACCATGACTGCATCTGGCTAGCTGAAAGCGCGGGCGTTGTGGTAAGAACTCACGGCAAACCGACAGGAACAGTGGTAGCTCAAAGTCCTGTTCCGACTCGGATCCAGAGTCAAACAGAGGAAAAAGATGAAGTTGGCGCCCCCAATGCCGACACGGTTGTTACAGATAAAGATCAAGGAAAATTACCTAAAGGATCTGTTATTGACATATGGTTTGAAAAACCTGCTGAATAGTATAGAAAAATTTTTGTTTTTATTTAATACTGATAGTGAGCTGAGTTTAATCGCTTATGGAGATGAGATATGAAGATACGTTTTTTGCCTAATCAAATCATGCAGTGGACTGGTGGCAAGCTTTTCCGCAGTAATAATTCCACAAACAATACAGAAGTGTTCTATCCCGGCATTTCTACCGACACTAGAGAAATAAAAAGCGGAGAAATATTTCTAGCTTTGCAAGGCGAGAATTATGATGGACATGAATTTGCTGAGGCGGCAATAGAGCGAGGAGCCGGTATGTTGATTCTGGAAGAGGATTCAAGTCAGGCCGGGGAATGGCTTTTAAAAATAGATAAACCGGGGACACCTGATCTGTTATTAGTTGAAGATACGCTCAGAGCTTATATGGATATTGCCGCCGGCTACAGACAGACTCTGGAAACAACTATAATCGGCATTACCGGGTCAGTAGGTAAAACTACTACTAGACGCATGGTGCATCAAATCTTAAGTTCGCAGCTCAATGTGAATCAGTCGGACGCGAATCTTAATAATCAGATCGGTTTGTCATATACCATTCTAGGTACTCACCCCTCTGCTCAGGTATTAGTGGCTGAAATTGGTATTGACAGAATAGGAGAAATGGCCGAATTATCTGAACTCGCGCGTCCTGATATAGCGATAGTGACAGGCGTAGGATATAGTCACGCGCTACATTTCGGCAGCAAAGAAGTAATCTTGCGTGAGAAAATGGATTTGCTGAAAGATATGAAAGAAAGTAGCCTGGTTTTACTTAACGGCAAAGATAAAAGTCTTCGGGAATGGGCTTTGGCTCATCGGAGAGTAAAAAAACAAGCTATATGGTTTACCTCTGATCTTATTCATAAAGATGATCTGTTAGAAAAAGATTTTCCGGTTTTCTGGTATGAAGATCTGAAAATAAGTGGCGAAAAAACAGAATTTAAGGCCCGCTGTAGTTTTTCACCTGAGGAATCTTGGCAGATAAAACTACCATCCGCGGTTCCTCATTTAACTGAGGCTGTGCTCTGCGGGCTTGCTTGTGCCTATATGCAAGGGCTGGATATGGAAATTGCCGCCGCGGCTACCAGCGGTTTTAAAAATACCGGTTCTCGACAGAAAATAGTAAGACTTCAAAACGACATTTGTCTGCTCGACGATTCTTATAATTCGTCACCGGAGGCTATGTCTAGCGGCTTGGTGACGCTTTCTCATCTAGGTCCTGTTAAAAGTCGTTTAGGTGTTTTCGGTGATATGAGAGAACTGGGACAATATTCTGGTGAGATGCATTTAAAAATTGCGGACGAGATGATTTCTACAGGTTTTAGGGAGATTTTTCTAATTGGCGATGATATGAGATTAGTGGCTGATTATTTACAAGATAATGATCCCACCATTAATACATTATGGTTTGATAATAGAGATGAAATGGAAAGGGAAGTTGTGCGGGCCATAAAGCCTGGAGATGTAATTATGGTCAAAGCCTCCAACTTTTTTGGACTAAATCATATTTCAGAGGCGATAGCGGAGAAGTTTTCAGGGAAGTAGAAATAAATGTCACCTTTTTGGCAAGCAATAATTGTCTTCATGATTATGTTTATAGGTACTGTTCTTACAGGTTTAATCGGTCTGCCTTTAATTAAAAAGACCCAACTTGTCCAAACTGTAAGAGACGATGGACCTAAATCTCATTTTGCTAAATCAGGCACTCCTACTTTTGGCGGTCTGTTCTTCTTGTTACCCTTGACTATAATTGCCGCTATTCTTCCTTTGGCTAGCCTTAAATTAATGAATTTCAGCATATTAGTTTTGCTGATGCTACTATTTAGCCTTGTGGGTTTTATTGATGATTTTGTAAAAGTTCGAGTGAAAAAAGAAGGTTTGTCTGTTACTCAGAAAACAATATTGCTAGGCCTGTTTTTAGTATTTTTCACAATTTGGTACTTGTTTGTAATGGAACAAGATCCCATTCTAGTTTTACCTTTTATAAGGAGAGTTATAGTTATAAAAGGTTGGTGGAAACTTCCGTATGGTATATTTACCATCCTCTTTATTTTTTACATTAGCAATGCTGTAAACATTACTGACGGTTTAGATGGTTTGTTATCAGGACTTACGGTAATAACAGGTATCTTTATGGCAATTTCCGCTTGGCTCCTGCGCGAGCTGGTAACTACTTATTTTCCCGCTATGCTATTAAGTTTAGTAATGGCCGCGGGGTGCCTGGGCTTTTTAATCTTTAATCGTCATCCCGCTAAAATTTTTATGGGAGACACGGGCTCACAGGCTCTGGGCGCCGGTTTTGCAGGTGTAACTTTGATGTTGGGAATACCTTGGATAATGCTTATTTCAGGTTTTGTGTTTGTTTTTGAAGGGCTATCAGTGATTATTCAGTTTCTATATTTCCGACGTACAGGTGGACAGAGAATATTCCGCATGGCTCCAATTCATCATCACTTTGAGTTGGGCGGCTGGAAAGAGACAAAGGTGGTCGTAGTGTTCTGGTTGGCGGGAGTAATCTTGGGAGTGCTGGGATTGCTTACCGTTTATCCGTTTTGATCAGTGAGGCAAGGAATGAGTGCTAATAACAATGATGACAATCTAGACAAATCTCTTATCAATAATGAGGATCTGTTTTCATTTCGCAAGATGGACCTACCCTTGCTGATCATCTTTTTGCTTCTCTGTACATTTGGCTTGGTAATGATGTTTAGTTCCAGTATCAGTATTAGTTTTGCTCAGTCAGGTGACAATGCTACTGCTATGATTAGGAAACAATTTTTTATTACCGGTGGCGCGGTAGTACTTTCTCTATTTATTGCTAGAGCAGTGAATCTGAAGTTTTTCCGTAAGGCGTGGTTTAGGCATTTGCTTTATCTGGTAGTAACCGCCCTTCTGGTATTAGTTTTGTTGCGCGGCCAGACATTTAACGGAGCCAAACGCTGGTTGAATCTCAAAGTATTTACTTTTCAACCATCTGAGGCTGCTAAAATCGGAGCCATACTCTGGCTTTCGTTGGAACTGGAACACAAAAAGAAATATCTGCGACAGAAAAAAGACAAATGGCGTAATCCTTGGCAGAAATTCTGGCAACATGGTAGGCATTTACTGACTTTGCCTGCCTGTAAGATGCTATTGTGGTTTGCCTTGATAGTAGTTCAGCCACATTTGTCAGCCGCTATAATATTTGCGCTTGTAGTCTTCGTAATGTTTCTTTTCGCAGGAATCAAGCGCTCTGCATGGGTCGCGGGGATTGTTCAGTTACTGGTGGTGGCCCTTGTTTTTAGCTTGTTACTTCTTACTGTGTTACCGTCCCTGACGGGAATGAGTAATAGTGAGTTTTTAGCGAAACGCTTCGCCCATGTATTTAAGCGCATGGATACTTATCAGAATCCTGATCAAGCCTCAACGGATGCTATTAGGCAAATCAAACAGGCACAGATTGCCTTGGGATCAGGGGGGGTAGACGGTGTCGGTCTCGGACGAAGTGTTCAAAAAATGAATTGGTTGCCTGAAGCTCACAATGACTATATTCTAGCTATTATAGGTGAGGAACTTGGATTTATTGGGACAACAGCCGTTCTACTTCTGTTCATAGCTTTTATGATTCGGGGTTTCAGAATTGCCCTGAAGGCAAAAAGCAATGCCGGCCTTATGATAGCCGCCGGATATACTTTCTTTTTAGTTTTACAAGCACTAATTAATTTCGGCGTAGCTACCAATTTACTTCCCGCGACAGGGATCTCTTTGCCCTTCTTTAGTTCGGGTGGAACTGCTAATGCTTTCTTTGCTCTGGCTACGGGTATGATACTTTTGATTTCTAAATGGGATCAAAGGGAAGATCCAGAACTAATCCGTATTTTGGCGCATAATAGAGGAAAGAAATTAGGTCCAGTTATGAAAACATCCAGTACAAATGAGGAAACCGGTACAGTTAATGGCTAGGAATGTGGAGAAAAACAACAAGGATTTAATGATACTAGTAGGGGCAGGTGGCACTAGTGGTCATATTAATCCAGCCTTGACTCTGGCCGACTATACTAAGGCGCAAAAACCGACAACTGAAATTGTTTTTTGCGGTTTGAAAGATAGCCTGGAAGCAGATATTGTAACCAAAGCGGGTTACAAATTAGATTTTATTAAAGCGGTAGTCCTGCCTTCAAAAGGCAGTAAAAGGAAATTACGCTGGTTGCGTGAGACTGTTTCCGGAATCAAGCAATGCCTGAGATGTATTAAAAAATATAAGCCGGATGTAGTAGTGAGCACAGGTGGCTTTGTTGGCAGTCCTTTAGTCTTTGCGGCGCTTTTGTCAAGAATACCGGTGCTGCTGCACGAGCAAAATGCGCTACCCGGCAGGTCCAATCGTTTTTTTGGTCCTTATAGTAAGGCTGTCTGTATTAGCTTCAAAGAAAGTGAAAAATACTTTAAGGCGAAAACGAAGACTGTACTTACCGGTAATCCCGTATCCTCAGATTTTTTTAATGCCAACAAGGAAGAAGCGAGGGACATATTAAATATTGATCAAGACGCCTTTCAAATTGTAATTATGGGGGGGAGTTTGGGAGCTAAAACATTAAATAACGCAGTAATGGATATAGTAGCTTCAGGAAAATGGGCTCAACTTATCCAAGATCATCCTAATCTTTACTTGACCATAAGTACGGGCATGAATAAAGGTAAAGAAATTAAGGACAGTTTGTCCGTCATTCCCCATATACATGCGAGTGAATACTTGTATAATGGTCAAACCTGGTTGGCTGCGGCTGACTTGTTTATAGGACGTGCTGGCGCCATGACCTGTTCTGAGATAGCGGCTTTAGGTTTACCTTCAATCCTTGTTCCTTTTCCTTTCGCGAAAGATGATCATCAGACTATTAATGCCAAAACCTTGTCAGATATTGGGGCCGCATTGTTGTGCCGGGATAGAGATTTTACGGCGGATTATTTATATGAAAAAATTTTGTATTTCCTTACCACAAAGCAAAGATTAAGCGATATGAGTGTATTGGCTAAGAGCAAAGGGTTACCTGACGCTACAGCAAAAATTTACTCAACTTTAATGCAGGTAGTCGCAGATGGTAAAAAATAGAAAAAAAGAAATAAGAGAAGGTAAAATAGCGTACTTTCCTTCTCGACCTACCACAGCCAACAGTTTCAATCCGCGCGGTGCTAAGAACAAAAAGCAATCCATCCAGAAGAAAAAGGCAGCGCCGGCGGTAGATTATCCTGTAGAAGATGGCCGTTATGATACGCATTCCAATCCTAAAAAAGGACTCAGTCTCTTTGCCAAATTATTTGCTTTTACCGCGATTGTGTTGGCCCTGATTACGATTATCGTACTTTTACCTGCTTTCAGATTGGAACATGTGGAAATTAAAGGCAACAATTATGTGTCTTCTGAGGCTATCTACCGAGAATTAAATTTTAAACAGGATAGACATGCTTTTCTGGATTTGGGTCCGAGCCTAAAGAATATTGTCTTAATGCGATATGGGAAGATTGAAGCCCATCTTTTGGAGACATTCCCCGAAATCTCTTCTGTGAAAGCTAATTTTTCATGGCCCTCCGGGATTAAGATTCAAGTTGAAGAGGGCATAGAAACGGCATGTATAAGAAGTGGACTTGAATTCGCGTTAATTGATAGCTCAGGTAAAGTTCTTCGACTTGTAGATTCAGCTCCGGACTATTTGCCTGTGCTTGAGGACTTTGGCGGTTTAGAACTCCTTGTTCCCGGTAGGCAGTTGGATGAGGATGAAATGAAAATTCTCGAAACTTGTACAGAAATTACAGCCCAACTAATATTATCTGACAAGGTCCATCCGGATTCGCAAGCGCTCGCAATTTTGACAAAATCGATTCAACCTTTAAAAAATGGTTATGCGAATTTAATATTACAATTTGAAGATGAGACCGTATGGCGAGTCAAGATATCCAATGGTCGCAGTCTAGCAGACGATGTCAAGAAGCTTCATGAGCTGATTGACAGTGGTAAATTATTAGGTCAGGGGTCAGGTCAATTAGATTTGACTACAGATAAGATGGTGTTCAGAAAAGATAATCCGTAGCTAATTAGAGAGGAGACAAAGATGCTGCCTTTGATTGGGTTAATTATTGGTCTGGTAATAGGCTTAGTGCTCAATGTTCAGATCCCTGAAGCCTGGTCAGTCTATGTAGCCGTTGTTATTTTATGTGGTGTTGACTCATTGCTTGGGGGGTTGGAGGCAACTCTGCGTAAGCGTTTTAGCAACACCTTGTTTATTACAGGTTTCTTATTGAATGCTTCTGCTGCTATCGCTCTCACGGCTTTAGGGCAACAATTAGATTTTGATCTCAGCTTGGTTGCTGTTTTTGCTTTCGGGATAAGAATTTTTAGAAATTTAGGCTTAATCCGCCGTTATATCGTTATAGAAATAAGGGACCGGAGACAAAAGACGAAGTCACTTACTAAATAAGAGGTTATAACATCTGTTCTAACCTAATTTATTGAAGATTGTCTGAAATAAAAATAAGTGTAAAAAGATGTCATTACAACGAAACAACTCTGTAATAACTCTTGCTATCTATGGAATTATGTGTTGTAATAGTTAATATAGTAGTGTAGAATTGATTTCAAATCATACAGAAGAATGCTCCGGATGTATTTTGATTATAACAAAGTTGTAACATTGTAATGACAACTCTGTAGATCAGTCGACATCCGGCCACTTTCGAAAGGAGTTACTGAAATTGGCTGATTTTCAATTGGGATTTGGTATGGATGACGATCTGTACGCGAATATCCGGGTTATAGGTGTGGGTGGTGGCGGATGTAATGCTGTCGATCGCATGATTAGTGATGGAGTACAGGGAATTGAATTCATCTCTGTTAATACTGATCATCAGAGTTTGTCTAAGAGTTTAGCTTCTGAACGTATACAAATTGGAGCTAAAGTTACCAGAGGCCTGGGTGCCGGAGCACATCCTGAGACGGGACAAAAGGCGGCAGAAGAAAATATTGAAGAGATATCTAAAGTTCTGGAAGGAACGGATATGCTTTTTATCACTGCTGGTATGGGTGGTGGTACCGGTACAGGAGCCTCGCCTGTAGTAGCGGCAATTGCTCGCAAGATGGGGATTTTAACGGTAGGCGTGGTAACTTTGCCTTTCCGTTTTGAGGGAGCCAAAAGAAGACAAAATGCTGAACGTGGTGTAAGAGAACTTCAGCAGTATGTAGATTCTTTAATTATGGTTCCTAATGACAAATTACTTGAGATCGCCAGTGATGATACTTCAATTGACGACGCGTTCAGTATGGCGGATAGAGTTCTTCAATATGGCGTATCCAGTATTTCCGATCTGGTTGCTGTTAACGGTATGATCAATCTGGACCTTGCGGACGTTCGCCGCATAATGACTGACGCGGGTGTTTGTCATATGGGTATCGGGCGTGGTTCAGGAGAGAGTAGAGCGGCAACTGCTGTCAAGCAAGCCATGAATAGTCCTCTGCTGGATACAACCATTGATGGAGCGCATAGTATCATTATCAACTTTACCGGTGGTCATGATATGAAAATTAAGGAAATTAATGAAGCGGCGTCTCAGGTTAGAGAGGCAGTATCACCTGACGCGGATATTATATTTGGCGCGGTGATTGATGAGAATATGCAGGATGATTTGATCATCACAATCATTGCCAGTCGCTTTGATCAAGAGGGCATGCAAAAGCAAGCTGTACGTTCCCACCAGACGGTAGCCGCGGCTCAACCTATGTTTCCCGGTTCCCGACCTGTTGCTGCAACTGAGACCAGACAGCAATCTCAGTCAGAAGAATTGCCGGAGTTTTTAAGACCAATGCGTCGCAAACAAGAGCCACGCCGAGCAGCTTCTGAGCGGCCGGTACGCCCTGCGCAAAGTGAAACAAGAGAGAACGCTTCTTTTGGCCAGAGTCAGGAAAGGCAGGCTAATGACGCTGCTATGGCAGATTTGATATCCCGTGTTTCTGAAAGTACTATGTGGAGCCACAATGAGGAACCGGAAATATTGGACGAAGCTCCCAAGGCTCCCAGCTCTTCAAGAGGATCCGGTAGAAAGTCTTCAGGTAAAGGCGGCAGAGTCCTGCCCTGGTTCTTGCAGGATAATGACGGAGATGATTTAGACTAAGTCTCTCTTGCCAGATGAATAGCTTTTAAGATTAACTCTGCCGGACAGATTTAGGTATCTGTCCGGCATTTTTATAGAAGGAGTACAAAGATGAAATGTCCATATTGCGGTTTTCAAGAGGATAGAGTAATTGACTCCAGGCCTGCGGACGATGGCATTGCCATTCGTAGGCGTAGAGAATGTATGTCCTGTTTAGAACGTTTTACGACCTATGAGCGTGTTGAGAATATGCCTCTGATGGTAATTAAGAAAGATGGTAGTCATCAGCCCTTTGACCGTCGCAAGCTATTTAACGGGATCTTAAAAAGTTGTGAGAAAAGGCCTATTTCTTCACAACAAATTACTAAAATTGTTGACACTATTGAGCGGGCATTAGAAAATAGCTTAAGAAGAGAAGTCTCAACACGTGAATTGGGAGAGCGTGTTTTGCAACAACTACGAAATGTAGATGAAGTAGCATATATCCGCTTTGCTTCTGTTTATAGAGAATTCGTTGACATTGGTTCGTTCTTTGATGAGATTAATTCTCTTAGCGCTGATGGGACCTCTTCACCAGAAGGTAGTGATAATGATGGATAAAACTGTACTTATAGTAGATGACGACCCCAATATCAGTGAGTTACTAAGGCTATATTTTACTAAAGATGATTTTAATGTACTTATTTGTTATGACGGAAGTGAAGTCATGGATATATACCGGTCGGCTTTTCCGGATGTAATAGTTTTAGACCTTATGCTTCCCGGTATGAGTGGTTTTGATGTTTTGCGCACCTTACGCAAGGAATCGGATGTGCCAGTCTTGATTCTTACCGCTAGAGGAGACACCTTGGATAAAGTAGTAGGTTTAGAGTTGGGAGCGGATGATTATATAGAAAAGCCCTTTGAACCGAAAGAACTGATAGCAAGAGTTAAAGCAGTTCTAAGGAGAGCGCTACCAACCATGGAAAGGCCCAAGAATAATATAGATTTGGGTAGACCCGATGTTATTACTTGGCCGGGACTTAAAGTTGACCGTACCAGACATACAGTTACTTGTGGGGGACAAGAGTTTGATATGCCCCCTAAGGAATTGGAGCTTCTATATTTCTTAGCCGGACATCCTGATAGAGTATTTACCAGGGAACAATTATTGGAGAGCATTTGGGGCTTTGACTTTTTTGGCGGAACCAGGACGGTAGATGTTCATATCAAGCGTATCCGTGAAAAGGTTGAAGCGGAACCACATCCGGATTGGCGTATCAAAACAGTTTGGGGAGTTGGGTATAAATTTGAAACTTCACGTCAGGAAGAGATGTAATGAGGCGCCCGTCGTTCCTAAAATCAATATATGCCCGTACGCTTTTTCGCGTAGCGTTTTCGATCTTACTTATTTTTATAATACTGGGTACGGTCTATTTTTCCTTGTTTCTCTCTGCCAGACGCAGTCAGGAAACTGCTTACTTACGCCGGAATGCCGAAGAAATTTCTTCCATAGTTTCACGGGGCATGAATAATACCAGAACCGTGATTGAGCGTTCAGAGATTCCTTCCTTTATCAGCTTGACTAGCCGTTCTACTGATGCTTTAGTCTGGCTGGTGAATGCTAGCGGAGAAATTATTTATAGCACGGGAATCCCGGCCGACACATATGCTAAATTAGAAGAACCGTTAAAAGATCGCAAGTACTTCAGATTACCTACCTCAGTACAGAATCGTTCACAAATTGTCTACAGCCAGATAGCGCAAGATTCGGATATTAACGAGCTATTGCCTGTTGATAGTAGCTGGATGATCGCTAGTTCTCCTCTGATTTCTTTGACCGGTGCCTATGCGGGAGAAATAATTCTGTTGCGGTCACTCGCGGCAACAACATATACAGAATTTATTCAAAACAATCTTGTCCCTATTTCTTTCTTGATCGCATTCTTTCTGGCCTTAGTAGTAATTTTATTTTTATCACGTGAGATTACCAAACCGATCTCAGTACTGGCAAGCACGGCCGACAGGGTCTACAGAGGCGATCTCTCTGCTAGAGTTCCCATCGCGTCCACAGATAGGTTAACAAGCGCTGAGGAAGATTTTATGAAAGTCTCGGCAGAACAAGTTGAAGACGATGATCTAATTTTGTTAATGAGGACTTTCAATATGCTAATAGATAAATTTGAAACTCAGGAAAAAGATCGTATGGATTTTATGAGCAGTATTTCTCATGATCTAAGGTCTCCGATTACCTCAATCAGGGGTTTTGTCGAAGGCATGTTGGATGGTACTGTGCCCGAAGATCAATTTGAACATTATCTGACAATAGTGCAACAAGAAAGTAAAAGGCTACAGCAATTGGTAAATGAGCTGTTTGAAATGACAACCTTGATCCGCAAAGACAAATTTTTGCGGGGCGTTTTTGACATGAACGAATTAATAAAAGATGTGATTGACAGCCACGAAACCCAGTTGCACGAGAAGGAAATTAATTTGCAACTGGATCTAATTTCTGATACGGACTCTTTAGTTATCGGTAATGATGAAGCAATACATCGTGTAGTTGTAAATGTACTAGTTAATGCAATGCGTTTCTGTCCTCAAAGAGGTACTATCCGAATTAGTAGTAAGCTGACGCCTAATCAGCTCTACAAATTCATCATAGAAGATAACGGTATCGGATTAACCGAAGAAGATTTAGAGCATGTATTTGACCGTTTCTACAAGGCAGATAAAGCTAGAAATTCAGAGGGTTCGGGACTTGGTTTATTTATCGCCCGCAATATAATTAACGCGCATGGACAGAGTATAGCCGCGGGAAATAGTCCTTTGGGAGGCGCCCTTTTTACCTTTACTTTGGAGAGACCTTGAATAAAAACCCAGCTTGGCCAATTTAGATACTAAAGTGCGTTATTGTATAATCATGTTATGAAAAAGACAAAAAATAGACCATTACAAGCCTTAATTGCGATATCTGCTCTAGCAATCGTAGCCTTTACTTTAATGGCTGTCATTATACCATTAGTGAACGATCGTTTACTTCAGGATAAAGACCGCTTCGCGGAAGAACCCGCTTCAGTGGTAGAATTGGTCGCGCCCACTGAAACAACAATTGCTGCAACCATTTCTGAAGTAAAAGGCGATACTACTGAGACTGTGTCTACCACATCTTTACCTCAAGAAACAAAGGCTAATCAAGGTCAAAAAGTAACTGAAACTTTATCATCAGAGGAGATCGCGCCATCCCCATCTACGTCAGAGACTATCCTTGAACCGGTGGTCACAGGATCTGATCTTGTAAGCGAAAATTCTGACCCTACCCAATCCTCAGAAATTAGTGAGAATGATGATACAGAGCTGACAGAAATTCCACCATATTATCTAACAGACTATAGAGTCCGAGATATTTATGAAAAGTATGCCCCCATGGTTGCCTCTATCCAAGTTTATCTGCCGGGAACCAGTGACACCAATGACAAGATGGCTATTTTCTCCGGACTTATTATATCTGATGAGGGCAAGGTAATTACCTTTGCCAGTAATTTTTCTTTTGCTTTAGCATATGGAGATATTCTGTACGAGCGAACTGAGGTCAGAATAGTGGTATCTGATCGCCCCAAGAGTTTCAGCGCTCATCTGTTAGGTGTTCATAAAGATACGGATCTCGCGATTTTTCAAATTGAAAATGCCTCCAATTTACCTGTTGCCCAACTCAAGAGTGAAGCTAATCTCAGCGTAGGAGAACCCATAATTGCTATAGGTCAACAGGATGTATTGATGTCACAGGGTGGGCTTTCTTTAGGCTTAATTACAGGGGTTTACCACCCTTCTGTACTAGAGAATAATCTTTCAGTTGGTATGATCCAGACCAGCGCTTTTATTTCATCTCAGGCTTCCGGAGGACCGTTGCTTAATCTATCCGGTGAGATAATCGGCTTGAATAATAGTAATCTCAATCGTTCCTATGCTGATATTATGGGCTACGCTATTCCTTCCTCCATGTTGCTAGAGGCTCTCGAGCGCATGGAAAATCCTCCGACAGATGAGGTGAGACCTTGGCTGGGGATTGTTACCTTGACAGATGCTAAGAACGGAGATTTGTTAGAACTTATGAACTGGCCTAGTGGTCTTTATATCAGCCAAGTTGTGGAGGGAAGTCCCGCCTATACAGCCGGAATCAGAAATGGAGACATACTGATCGATATTAATGGCGTGGTTATGCGGACTCACAATGAATTTACCGAGTATATTGCTGAACAACCTATTGGGACTTTAGTTCGGGTTAGGGTATATAGAACAATTGAAAAAAGATTTTTGAATCTGCAAATATATTTGGGTAGGATGCCATGACAAATAGTAAAGAGAAAATTAAATATACTGATCCCGCTATCGTTAAAAAAATAATCGCAATATTACATAGCGTCTATCCGAATGCCGACTGCACACTTAATTTTGTTTCAGCATGGGAGCTATTGGTAGGTGGAATAATAGGAGCCCAATGTACTGATGAAAGGGTAAATATGATTACGCCGGTACTCCATTCACGCTTTCCTGAACTAGAAGATTATATTGACGCGGAACTAGGGGAAATAGAAAGTATCATCAGAAGTTGTGGCTTCTACCGCAATAAAGCTAAAGCTATAAAGGGAAGCGCTTGTATGATTATTAAGGAATTTGGCGGTCAAGTGCCGGATTCTGAGACTGCTTTGCTAAGATTACCGGGGGTAGGCAGAAAAATTGCCAATCTGGTTTTGTCAGATTATTATGGGCAACCGGCAGTTGTTGTTGATACTCATTGTGGGCGTATTAGCCGTCTCTTAGGTTTTACAAATAGTAATAATCCTACTCAGGTTGAAAAGGATCTTAAGAATATTTTGCCGCAAAATGAATGGATTGCTTGGGGGCATTTGATGGTCGCGCATGGACGCGATCTTTGTACAGCTCGCTGTCGTCAATGTGGTCTCTGTCCTCTACGGCAGTACTGTGCTTATGGTTCTGTCTTAGAGATTGATAATAAGGATATTTTGCATGCCGATACCCGAATCTGCTATTAAAAAATATTCACCTGTAAACATTTTGCCCGGTATCGGAGCTAAAAAGGCCTCTCTCTTCGAAAAACTCGGCTTGAAAACTGTTCAGGATCTGTTATATTTTTTTCCTCGTGACTACGAAGACTGGAGTGAGAGGCATGCAATCAGAGATGCTAATATTGGTCAGTGGTTAACATTAGAGGCCATAGTTGTTAATACTCCCACGATTCAGCGTAAAGGCCGACTAACTATAATCAGAGCGCGCCTGGAGCAAGATGGGTCATCAATTTCCGCGACTTGGTTTAATCAACCTTGGATTCAGAAGCAGATTAAGCTCGGTAAAAAATATGTGTTTCATGGTCAAGTCGATCGTAGAGGTAGATTTTTTAGCCTACAAAACCCCTATTATATTGAGGCTGAAAAGATTAATTTCTTCTTTAGACCAATTTATCCTCTAACTCAAGGCTTAACCCAGAGAGACTTTAGACAAGCTATCCAGTTTGCTTTGCGGCAGTTGAAAATAGGTGAGATGGAGCCCCTTCCGCCCTCTTTACGCAGAGAATACAAGTTATGTACTTTAGAATATGCTTTGCAAAATATCCATTATCCTACAAGCAGACATGATATTAAAGTTGCCCGTACCAGGTTAGGATTTGATGAGTTATTCCTTTTACAGATGGCTTTAAGACTCGTAAAACAAAAACACCAGGAACAAAGTCTAACTCCGCTTCTAAAAATTAACAGTACGGGTGAGCGCAAGTTACAACACTGGGTTGCCTCACTTCCTTTTGATCTTACAGGGGATCAGCAGAAAGCAATTGCTGATATACGGTCTGATCTATTACGGGGAAAATTTATGAATCGTCTTATTCAGGGCGATGTCGGCTCAGGTAAAACAGTAGTTGCCGCCTATGGTATGGCTCTGGCGACTTGGGCCGGATATCAATCAGTTTTTATGGCCCCGACCTCGATACTGGCGGAGCAACATTATTCTACTTTACGAGACCTATACAAAAATACAAATATTCGTTTAGCTTTACTTACAGGCGATATTAGAAACAATGCCCGCTCAGAGATTTTGTCTAATCTGCTAGCAGGGCAGATAGATATTCTGATCGGTACGCACGCGGTCTTGGAAAAAACGGTTAAATACAAGAACCTGGGCTTATGCATTACAGACGAACAGCATCGATTTGGGGTTGACCAGCGCGCGGCCTTGGGGGAATTTTCCGGTAACGATCTATACCCCCATCTGTTGGTAATGTCTGCTACTCCAATTCCTCGCACTTTAGCTCTAATTATTTATGGCGATTTAGATATTACTCTAATTAAAGAAAAGCCACCCGGCAGAATACCGGTGGCGACATATACTGCCCGTGAAAAAGATCGCGGACGAGTTGAAAGATTAATGTGGCAAAGAATAGAGAAGGGACAACAGATTTATGTAGTCTGTCCCTTGATTGAAGATAGTTCCGGTCAAGAGCTGGAGTCCGCGACAGGAGTTTTTAATTATTTGTCGCAACAAGCGTTTCCTGAGAATAAGATAGCGCTTTTGCATGGCAAGCTTACTAGCAAGGTCAAGTCCAAAATTCTCAATGATTTTAATGACCGAAATATTAATATTCTAGTTACTACGACTGTGATTGAGGTAGGTATAGATAATCCAAACGCGACTATGATGGTTATTGAGAATGCTGAAAGATTTGGACTGGCGCAATTACACCAGTTACGAGGCAGAATAGGACGTGGTATAGAGGAAAGCTTATGTGTCCTGATGAGTGAAACTTCTGAACCCAAGGCAAGACGTAGATTAACAGTCCTTTGTCAAAGCAATGACGGTTTTGCGTTGGCTGAGGAAGATTTAAAATTAAGAGGTCCGGGAGATTTCTTCGGTGTTAAACAACATGGCTTGCCTGAGTTTAAAATAGTAAATTTATATGAAGACCAGGATTTAATTACCCAAACGAGCAAAGCCGCTGAGACCTTGCTAAACTTAGATCCCAACTTAGAGCGACTAGAGAATAGGAAACTTTTACCTTATATTAAACGCAGATTGACCTATGAGTTGGAACCGGTCTTATAATTAACTGTAAAGGAAAAGCTATGACACGAATAATCAGCGGGAAAGCTAAAGGTGTTAGATTGTTGGGTTTACCTGGTGACAAGGTTCAGCCAACTGCGGGGCGTACGAAAGAAGCATTATTCTCTATACTCTCCAGCAGACAAATCAGTGGGGCTTTTCTGGATTTGTTTTCCGGCAGTGGTCAAATAGGTTTAGAAGCCGCAAGCAGGCATTTTAGACCGGTTGTCCTCATAGAGAATTCAAGAGCGGCACAGAGAGTCATTCGGCGAAATATTGAAAACACAAAACTAAATGATGACGTTACATTATTATGTAGCAATGTCAATAAAGCTTTAGCGAAATTGAATGACAGTGGTCAGAAATTTGATGTAGCTTTTATGGACCCCCCTTGGAAATTAGCGATAGATTATTTCCATAAATTGGCCCAACCTATTTCCGAACTCCTAAATTCTGAGGGTTTGCTTATTCTTGAGCATCATAAAAATGTGGAAAGCCCTGAGACTGTAACAGTATTGGAATATTTGAATAGTTGTAAGTACGGGAGCGCGATGTTATCATTTTATAAGAAAGCGGTGGTATAACAACTATTACAATTGTT
>DUNL01000219.1 GCA_012839385.1 Clostridiaceae bacterium | reverse complement strand
TTATTCTTAATTATGCCAACTGCGATATGGTGGGGCATACCGGTGTTTTTGAAGCGGCTGTGCGAGCGGTAGAGGCAGTAGATCAGGCCGCGGGCATGGTAGCGGCCAAGGTACTGGCCATGGGCGGTGTCGCTCTGATTACCGCTGACCACGGTAATGCTGAGCAAATGATAGATCAAAGAGACAGTGGAGCCTTTACAGCCCATACCAGCAACCTGGTTCCCATGATCGGCGTTGGAATTAAAGAAGGTTGCTTATTAGAAGGCAGACTTAGTGATCTGGCTCCTACCATGTTGGATCTGATGGGTCTGGACATACCGAAGGAAATGACAGGGAAAACCCTGTTAAAACGCCCTATTTTGTAGATAGGTGTGATATACTGTTAGATGGCGCAGGACTTGAAATAGATGGTTCTTAACGCAACAAAACTTAGTAATTATTAACTAATTAGAGTAAAAGGAGCATTGCATGGCAAAAGAAAAGAAATTTATGACCATGGACGGCAACACGGCTGCATCATACGCTTCGTATGCTTTCACCGAGGTTGCAGGTATTTATCCAATCACTCCCTCATCAAACATGGCGGATGTGGTTGACAAATGGTCCCAACAAGGTATGAAGAATATCTTCGGACAGACTGTTAATGTGATTGAGATGCAATCTGAGGCAGGAGCGGCAGGCGTCGTACACGGATCACTGGCAACAGGAGCTTTAACTACGACTTATACAGCATCTCAGGGACTACTTTTGATGATCCCCAATATGTATAAAATCTCCGGAGAACTTCTTCCCGGCGTTTTCCATGTCTCGGCCCGTGCGGTAGCAGCTCACGCATTATCTATCTTTGGTGACCATTCTGACGTAATGTCCTGTCGCCAAACCGGTTTTGCACTCATTGCTTCCTCAAGTGTCCAGCAGGCTATGGACATCGGATCAATCGCGCATTTATCGGCAATTAAGAGCAGAGTTCCCTTCCTGCACTTCTTTGACGGTTTCCGCACCTCGCATGAGGTACAGAAAATTGAAGCCCTTGACTTTGACGATTTAGCTAAGCTGGTCGATAAGGAAGCACTGGCCGCGTTCCGTGAGAGAGGTCTGACACCGAACAATCCTAAACTACGTGGTACAGCGCAGAATCCGGATATCTTCTTCCAGGCTAGAGAAGCCGCGAATCCCTATTATGAGAAGGCAGCCGATATCGTAGAAGAATACATGGACGAGATCACTAAGCTGACCGGTCGTTACTACAAACCCTTTGTCTATCATGGCGCTGAAGATGCCGAGCATGTGATTATCTGTATGGGTTCAGTCTTCGAAACAGTTATGGAGACTGTAGATTATCTCAATGAGCGCGGCGGCAAGTATGGCGCGGTAAACGTTCATCTGTATCGTCCCTTCTCCGGCAAGAGATTGCTCGCCGCTGTTCCGGAAAGCTGTAAGAAGATAGCGGTACTTGACCGCACCAAAGAACCCGGCGCTGAAGGCGAACCACTATATCTCGATGTGATGGAAGTCTTTAGTACCAGTGATCGCGATCCCGTAATCGTTGGTGGACGCTATGGTCTGGGTTCCAAAGACACCACGCCGGATCAGATCCTGGCTGTATTCCGCAACCTGGAACAAGAAGTACCTAAGCATGGCTTTACGATCGGTATCGTGGACGATGTTACTAATCTGTCCTTGCCTATTAAAGAGTCTATTGACGTCTCTCCCAAGGGCACGATTTCCGCTCGTTTCTGGGGATTTGGTTCTGACGGAACGGTTGGCGCTAATAAGAACTCCATTAAGATTATTGGTGACCATACGGATATGTACGCCCAGGCCTACTTCAGTTATGACTCTAAGAAATCCGGCGGCGTAACAATTTCAGACTTACGTTTCGGTGATAACCCGATCAAAGCCCCTTATTTAGTAAACAGCGCTGACTTTGTAGCATGTCACAACCAAGCTTATGTTGACAAATATGATATGTTGACTCCTCTGAAAAAGGGCGGTTCTTTCCTTTTGAATACACTCTGGAAAGATGAAGAACTGGATGAGCATTTGCCTAGCGAGATGAAACGCTTCATCGCTAATAATGACATCGAGTTCTATACCATTGACGCCGTTAACTTAGCGGAAGAGATCGGTCTTGGCGGTCGTATCAACACTATCATGCAGGCGGCATTCTTCAAGATAGCCGGTGTTATACCTCTTGACGAAGCTGTAAAATACATGAAAGAATTTATTGTTAAGTCTTACGGCAAGCGTGGTGAAGATGTTGTTAATATGAACTACCAGGCCGTAGACGCCGGTATCAAGCATCTCAAGAAAATTGATGTTCCGGCTGCCTGGGCAGATGCGCCGGCGGACGAACCGGTTGAGCGTGAAGCGCCTGACTTTATCAAAAATGTTGTTGATGTAATTAACGCCCAAAAGGGTGATACACTTCCTGTTTCCGCCTTCAAGGACGCCGCGGACGGTACTTTCCCACAGGGCACAAGTAAGTATGAGAAGCGCGGTATCGCGGTTACAGTCCCGGTCTGGCAACCAGACAACTGTATCCAGTGTAATCAGTGCTCTTATGTTTGCCCGCACGCTGTAATTCGTCCTTTCCTCCTAACGGATGAAGAGGCTGAAAACGCGCCCGAGGGCTTTGAGACGCTACAAGGCATGAGACCTTATGATCAATATAGATATCGGATGCAGATATCAGTTCTTGACTGTACCGGTTGTGGCTCTTGCGCTCAAGTCTGCCCCTCTAAGGAAAAAGCGCTTGTCATGGAGCCAATTGGTGATCACTATGATCAGAGTGACAACTGGAATTACGCTTTCAACTTGCCTAGAAAACCCAATCCTATGAACAAGACCTCAGTCAAGGGTACGCAGTTTGAAGAACCCTTACTTGAGTTCTCAGGCGCCTGCGCGGGTTGTGGCGAGACTCCGTATGTCAAGCTGATTACTCAGCTCTTCGGTGATCGCATGCAGATCGCTAACGCGACCGGATGTTCCTCAATCTGGGGCGGTTCCGCACCCTCCATGCCCTATACGCCAAATACGGAAGGCTTTGGTCCTACCTGGGCTAACAGCTTGTTTGAAGACAATGCCGAGTATGGATTAGGTATGCATTTGGGTGTCAAGCAGATCAGAGCTCGCGCCACGGCTAAGATCAAAGAATTGGCGGACAAGAATATCGCTGAATTGGCCGAGCCGATTGAGAATTGGCTAGAGGCCAAAGATGACGCCGATAAAACTCGCGCGGTAACTGCCGAGCTTGTAGAGGCTTTAGAAAATTACAAGGGTGACGCTGGTGACTTAGTCGCGGATATCCTGGATCTAAAAGACTATCTGCTCTTTAGATCTACTTGGATCATCGGCGGTGACGGCTGGGCCTACGATATCGGTTACGGTGGTCTCGACCATGTCTTGGCTTCCGGAGAAGATGTCAATGTCCTGGTCCTGGATACAGAAGTCTACTCCAATACGGGTGGTCAGGCATCGAAGGCAACTAACCTCGGCGCGGTCGCGCAATTCGCTGCCGGCGGTAAGGCTGTGAAGAAGAAGGATCTGGGCGCCATGGCTATGACCTATGGTTATGTCTATGTAGCGCAGATCGCGATGGGAGCAAGTCAATTGCAGACATTAAGAGCTATCCGTGAGGCGGAAGCCTGGGACGGACCCTCTTTGATCATTGCTTACGCGCCTTGTATCAACCACGGCATCAGAGGTGGTCTGACTCTGGTACAGCAGCGTGAAAAAGACGCGGTTCAAACCGGTTACTGGCACCTCTATCGCTTCAATCCCGCGCTTAAGGCCGAGGATAAGAATCCGTTCACTCTCGACTCTAAAGCACCTTCTCGTCCCTTCACCGAATTCTTGGAGAAGGAGGTACGCTATACTTCATTGCTTAAGGCGTATCCGGAAGAAAAGGTCAAGGAGATCTTCGAGAAAGCGCGTGAAGCCGCGGAAGAGCGTTATCAGTATTACTTGCGTATGGCTGATTAGCGCTAATATAAGCCTTATGCTGTGTGGTAATAGACAAAAATATTGATTGATTTACCGCGCTGAGCATAAGAAAAATTGTGTTATAATGAGAGCCCGTTCTTCCTAGAGGAACGGGCTCTCAATAATTTTTTGAGGTCTGTAATGGAGATCAGCGGACAAGAAAAATTTTTGCTATCAGATACTGTAGTCCCGGATATATTTATCCATGAATATATGCCGCGGTTAAAACATGCCGCGGTAAAATGCTATCTCCTGGTTTTGTCCGCCTTCCAGAACGGGAAACGTGAAATTGCCAAAAAGGACCTGGCGCTACGGTTATCTTTTACACCTAAAGATATTAATTTGGCCTTACAAGAGCTAATGGAAGAGGGGCTGATACTCCTTGAGACGGACGGCATTAAGCTCACCGATCTTAAAGCCATTGAAATAAGGACTTTAATCGATTCCAAGCCGACTACCCCCTCTCTCAGATTATCTCCTGAAGTTATTAGCGAACGCGAGCAGGTTATTACCGCTATAAATAACGAGTATTTTCAAGGTCTGATGACGCATGCTTGGTTTGACATGATTGATGACTGGTTTCTTAAACATAAGTTTGAGCCCGCGGTAGTACAAGCTCTGTTCGCGGAAGCGACAGCTTCCGACAAATGGGGTAGATTAAACCGACCCTTTCTTAACGCTATCGCGGACCGATGGGCCAAGCACAACGTCAGAACTTTCTCTGAGTTAAGCGCCTTCTATGAGCAAAATGAAAGATTCTTGGAAATTTACAGGCATGTTTGCAAAGTCCTGCGCATTTCCTATACGGAGCCCGGTATCAGGATGGTGGAAAGCTGGGTAGATGAGCTAGGTTATGACCGCGATGTCATTGATCTGGCCTTAGAGGAAACAACCGGGAGCAGCAATCCCAGTTTGAAGTATGTGGATTCTATTCTCAGGCGTTGGAATAGTGAGGGGATCAGGACGAAAGAGCAAGTGAAGAAAGATCGCAGCGCTTGGGAGCGAAAACAAAAGGTAACCAGACGTAGCACGTCGGTTAAGTCAGCCAATCGCGATAATTATGAGGAAATCTCTTCATCCGCTGATTATAATGAGGCTTTCGGTTTACGGTATCCTAAATTGCATTCGGTTCCTGGGACTTTGACAGCAGATGATAGTTCGTCGAAAGAGGCATAAATGCGCGCGCTAAATCGTGAGCTGAATCTGGAAATTGAGCGGGAATATGCGCGCAGACGTAATCTGGCGCATGCTCAGTCCGAGGAAAGAAGGAAGCGAATACACGCTAAATATCCCCGCATCAAGATAACCGAAGAACTGATTAGATTACGCGGACTGGATTATCTGCAATCTACTTTCAATGACGACGAGGAGCATAGGTGGAACGCGTATCAGAGTTTAAAAGAGGTAGAAGATGAACTGCGAAGTTTACTGCGACAATATGGCGTAACCAATGATTATGCTGAACCCCTCTGGCACTGCGAAAAATGTCAGGATAAAGGTCTGATAGGAGATTATTACTGCTCATGCTATGAGGAATTGCGACGAGATAAACTAGCCGCTCTGCTACCTTCCGCAATTATTGAGGAAGCAAACTTTTCTAACTTTGACCTTTCCCTTTATCCGGAAGAAATTGAAAAGGATGGGCAAATTATCAGGCCCAGGGATTATATGGCGACCTTGAAGGATATAGTTAGTACATATAGTCGCCACTTTTCTCTGCTGGAGAATAGAAATTTATTTTTTTCCGGACAGGAGGGGAGTGGAAAAACTTGGCTAATTAGTTGCTTAACCGCGGAGGTGTCAAAACAGGGCTATTCTGTCTTTATGTTGCCGGCAGCTAGTTTCTTTGACTTAATGCGTGAATGGCATCAACTCAAGAACAGCTATAAACCTGACCCTGATCGCTATAAAGAAATGGAGCTGTTGACGGAAGCGTTGTGGGACTGTGATCTCTTAGTTTTAGATGATCTCGGTACAGAAATACAGAAAGATACCAGTTATACGGATCTGCTTTTACTTTTGGATCACCGACATAGAGATAAATTGCACACTGTTATTGCCAGCAATCTTAGCGCGAATGATTTACGCAGAATTTATGACAAGAGAATTGCCAGCCGTATTAGTGGCAATTTTCTTTGCTATCAGCTCCCACCGGTTGATTTGAGGCTAGTAAAATCTGATCAAGATTTTTAAGCCGGCACTAATTACGTTAACATGACGCCATGTCTTAACAAGAGTAATTATTTATAAAGTTGTATCTGACGAGGTTAATGTGAGAATAAAATGTGGTCTAGATTTAGTTGAAGTAAGCCGGATAGAGAAGGCAATAGATAATGGCGGCGACAACTTCCTGACCCGGATTTATACTAACTCCGAGCTCCTTGCTTGTAAGCAAAACTTTCAATCGTTAGCTGGATATTTCGCGGCTAAAGAAGCCGTAGCGAAAGCGCTAGGTACGGGACTAATGACTCAAGGTATCAAGTTTGTTGATATCGAGATTGTTAAGGATGAACTGAACGCGCCCTTGGTAGTTTTGGCAGGTGCCGCCAAGGCGCGCTATGATGAAATGGGTGGGCAAGATATAGCTATCAGTATCACTCATGAGAAGGAATACGCGGCTGCTGTTTGCAATATAGTTTTTGGCGAGAGGAAATCAGATTATGACAGGTGACAACAAAGAGAATAAAGAAAAAACACCTGGCAAAATTAAGATCGCCCCTA
The DNA here is from genome assembly GCA_012839385.1 of Clostridiaceae bacterium. Taxonomy (GTDB): domain Bacteria; phylum Bacillota; class Clostridia; order Saccharofermentanales; family DTU023; genus UBA1046. Next base: position 12,253 of record DUNL01000219.1, on the reverse strand, counting down.
AATCCGTACCCGGTCCTTCGCGGATTACTCCTCCGGAGGGTCCGACTTCCGATGATCTGACCGGACTTTATGTGGACAGAAGGAAACGTAAATTTCCTTCCTGGTTGCTGGCTTTATTGGTAGCGATTGTACTGATCGTAAGTATTTTCTGGGTTTTTCCTCATTTGCTGGCAGGTGACAAAGAAGAACTGCCGGTACCTACATCAGGTAGCGTATCTGTTGGGGCTACCAATAGAATAGTAGTTACCAAGAATAGTAGCTGGTTATATAACGAACCCAAACGTGGAGCTGAACGCGTTGGCGAGATTTTATTTAATGAAGGTCTCGAATTAATAGATGCTTCGGATGAAAGGTATCTTCTGGTTAATACAGACCATGGTTTGCGAGGCTACATCGCTCGTTCCGATGTGTCGGCTGACGCTTCAGGCTTGGATCCCACACAGGCAATCCTCAAGGTAGTCGTGAGGACACCTTCTAAGAATATAATGAGTCACACAAAAGGAGGTACTGTTATAGCTAGGGCTCCTCTGGGCAGTGTGCTTTATGCCGACTATCAGGATACAAATGTAATACGTGTCCGACTGCCACAAGGCGTAAGAGGCTGGATCAGCAAACAAGATGTGTTCATTATGAATCCGGAAGAGAATTTGTCCCAGTCGGAAGATATAGAAGCGGCGCTGGTTAGTACGGCCTTAACCTTTAACAAGACTACCTGGGTGCCACGGGGAATTACTACCGCGGGTATCGATATGGCCGGGGTTATTTATTTATCCAGCAGCATTAATGGCTTGCGGGTGTCGCGCCAGGATAGTTCTCTGGCCTCTATTGGTACTAAACTGGATCTTCCCCTCAATACCGAAACAGATTGTTGCGACCTTCGCTATGCTAAGGGTGGTGATATTCTTATTCTTGACAATTCTATGCAGGAAGAAGGCTCTATCGATTTCGCCTTAATTTTACCGGATAATCGAGTTTTGATGAGGGCTATCGGATCTAGCACTATTTCTGTTTATTCCCTCAATAATAAGAGTTTGATGCTGGAAGAAAGAATTAAAGAAGCCAGGCGGCTCAGCAATAAAAAAGCTTCCTAGATTCACCAGGAAGCTCATGAGAATATTAAAGTAATGATTAGGAACGCTGCACGGCGCCACTCTTGAGACATTTGGTGCAGACTTTCATAGTTTTCGGCGTCCCGTCAACGACTACGCGGACCCGCTTTACATTAGCTTTTTGCTTTACTTTCGCGCGTCGGGAAATCTGAGAACGAGTTATACTGATTTTTTTGCCGAAAAACATACTTTTGTCGCATACGTCACATTTTGCCATATCGCACCTCCTGTCTTACTTGCGCTGTGATCATTTAGTTGGGTGTATCCACAAATGCGCAAACGCAATAATAACATAATAGTGTGGTCAGCGCAAGTAGTGGTTACTGTAGAAGTCGCAAAAACAGAGACCTTTTGGTCCAGTGAAGTCTACTCGTTTACTTGTCTAAAGACTTCCGCGGTACAAGCGCGGGGCGCGATTAGTCGCCTTCGACAAAACTTAATGAAATTTGTTGAAGGCGACGTGATGTGGATGTTAAGTTACGTTTAGATTTTCCTCTCCGGAATATAATGATTTATGATTCTTGTACTGAGACGAGTTTAAATGGATATATTGAGGAGGCTGATCTGAAATGTTGCAAGGTATCTTATGGGCACTGGCCGGCACGGGATTTACGTTTCTGATGACAACCATTGGTTCCGCCATGGTCTTTGTTATTCGCAAGTCAGCCAAGATTGATTTCCAAAAGATATTTCTGGGTTTCGCCGCCGGCGTGATGATAGCGGCTTCGATCTGGAGCTTGCTGATTCCGGCTATTAATGAAGCGGAGGCGCAAGGGAAAATTGCCTGGATTCCCGCCGCGGGTGGTTTTATTCTTGGTATTGTGTTTTTGTTGGTGATGGATAATTTGTTGCCGCATTTTCATGCCGGCAGTAGAGAGGTAGAGGGTATTGACACCAATTGGAAACGAACTACTCTTCTTTTTATGGCAGTCACTTTGCACAATATTCCGGAGGGAATGGCGGTAGGGATATCCTTCGCGCTGGCCTCCCAAAACCAGGATAATCCGGCATTATTGTCAGGGGCTATCGCTTTGGCTCTAGGCATTGGGATTCAGAACTTGCCTGAGGGAGCGGCCATTGCTCTACCTCTAAGCCAGGAGGGCATGTCAAAGAAGAAAGCCTTTCTTTACGGTAGCCTATCCGGGATAGTGGAACCGATCTTTGGTGTCTTGGTAGTTCTGGTTGTTGGCAAGGCTTCGCCTCTAATGCCCTGGCTCTTATCTTTGGCGGCGGGGGCTATGATGTATGTAGTAGTAGAAGAACTGATTCCCGAGGCCAATCTGGGCGAGCATTCACATATTGGTACCGTTAGTGTTATGGCCGGTTTCGTTATTATGATGATTCTGGACGTCGCTCTTGGTTAAGGTCGTTCTGGGTTAAGTAACTCAGGAAGCGGCGGTATCTCCTTTTCCTTTTTTTCCGCTAGCTATGGGTTTTGAGCGGGCGGATGCTTTGTAGCTACCGGGTGGTCCAATCAATCCTGAACGGATGGCCGTTGTGGGACAGATCTCGATGCAGTCACCGCAATGGGTGCATAGGGTCTGATCAATGACAGCCAAATTGTCATCCATCTTGATGGCGTCTACGGGACAGGTTCTAACACAAAGCCGACAAGCTATGCAGGCGATGCTGCAATCTCTTAGGATTCTTGAGGCGGGCCAATGATTACTACAAGTGACAATTGTCGCGGCCTCATGCTTAGGAATCAGTTGAATCAAAGACTTGGGGCAGGCCTCAACGCATTTGCCACAGGCGACACAGTTTTCACTATTAATCCTGGCGATGCCATCTTCAATGTAAACAGCGTTAAAGTCGCAGACAGCGATGCAGTCTCCCATGCCTAAGCAACCGTAGGTGCAGCTGTTAGGACCGGAGAAGAGTCCGGTCGCGGCGGCGCAATTGGCGCTACCTGTATAGCTAAAGCGATTTCTGGTGAATTGATTTGAACCTTGACAGTAGACATGGGCTGTTTGTGGAATAAAAATTCCCGGCGCTACACCCAGATAATCCGCGATCGCCTTTACTGTTTCTTCTCCACCTGCCGTGCACATGGTAGTTTCAGTAACAAGTCCATCAACCAGTGCTTCAGCGTAAGCCATACAGCTGGCAAAACCACAGCCACCGCAGTTTACGCCGGGTAATAATTCGCTGAGTTTAGCTGCTCTTTCATCCACAGGTACGGCAAATAATTTAAATACGATTAAGATTATTACTCCTAAGGCCAAAGCAATTCCGGCGCCGATCAATGTTGGCGTCAGGATCCCATCTGTAGCTGAGAGTTTAACCATATACATAAGTATCCCTCGTTCTCTAACCAAAAATATTTTCCAGCACACCCTTAAAACCATTAAAGGATACTGATACTATGGCGGCGGCGACCAGAGCTGCCGGCAAGCCCGCGAAGAATTTAGGAATCTTAGCGTGAGCCATCTTTTGTCGGACGCCTACAAAAAGAAACATAGCTAACATATAACTGACACCGGCTCCTAAACCGTTAACGATTGCCTGTAAGAAATTATATGACTCTTGAATATTGACCAACATAATACCTAAAATAGCGCAATTGGTTGTAATTAACGGTAGGTATATGCCCATGCTTTTATATAGGGGAGGCAGTATTTTTTTAATAATTGCTTCCAGAATTTGTACTGCCGCGGCAATGACCAGAATAAATACTACTGTCTGCATATATTGCAGATTATTGGGAGTCAAAAGATACTTATATATCGGGTGAGTAATCGCTGAAGAGGTAACCATAACAAAAATAACGGCATAACTCATACCCATGGAGCTCTTTAAGTCCGTGGTCAATCCCAGGAAAGAGCATACTCCCAAAAACTGCGACAGCACAATATTGTTTAACAAGATTACTGTGAATAGAATTTTCGTAATATCAATCATGTTCTAGTCCTCTTCTGATTCGGCGTTCTCTTTTTTGCTGTGTTCCACAGGAACAGCTCCATCCAATTGACCGGCGGCTATTATGGTGTCCTCAGCTGATGCCTCCGAGTCATGATGTTCCAGGATGCTGCCCGGGTAGTTTTTAAGATCCATTGTTATCGCGGGTTTTCTGGCGTAGAAATAATTGCTCAATTTTTCAGAGATGGCGATTAGAAGCCCATAAATAGCGAAGCCACCGGGTGGAAGCGCGAAGATGAGAATTGGCTGTAATGTATTATCTCCGCCTATAAAGGAGAGTGGGTAGCCAAAGAAACTACCGGAACCCAAAATCTCTCTGATGGAACCGATTAAAAATAGAGCTACCGCGAAGCCTATACCCATTCCTAAACCATCAGCGATGCTTACTAGGACCGGTCTTTTACTGGCGAAAGCTTCAGCGCGACCTAAGATGATGCAATTGACTGTAATCAAAGGAATAAAAATTCCCAACGAGTTGTTCAGATCAGGTAGATATGCTTGTAAAAACAATTGCAAAATTGTAACTAAGCTGGCAATGATAGTAATATAACTGGGTATTCTGACTCGATCAGGAATAATATTTCGCAGTAAAGAAATAACTAAATTCGACATTACTAATACGAAAGTTGCCGCCAGACCCATGCCCAAGCCATTCCAGGCTGTAGTAGTTACCGCTAGAGCGGGGCAAGTTCCTAACAAAAGTACCAACAGAGGATTATCTTTGAGAATCCCTTTGCTAAATTCCAATCTTAGTGTATTCTTTTTTTCTGCCATTTTCTTTCTCCTTTAGTCGAGCGATAAGAAAGCGCCGGCCGCTTCATTAAGCGCGGATAAAATACCGTTAGTGCTGCGGGTAGAGCCGGTAAGGCCATCAATAACTGTATCAGCTGAATTTTTGTCCGCTGATAATTTCTGGTCGGCGTTAAAGGCTGTGAATTGTTCGTAAAATTCGGGTTTAGCCGCGTTTTGACCATAACCTGCCGTCTCAGCGGAAACATCAAATCTAGTCCCGACGATTTTACCCTCGGTATCATAGCCGACGGTTGTCGGAATTGGTCCACCATATCCCATTCCGGTAGCGGTAATAACAAAGCCAAGTCTACTACCGGAACTGTCAACCGCCTCAACAATTTGAGTTATATTGGCGAAATCAGGAGAGATTTTCTCTAAGGATATTTCTTTAAACTCGCTAGCGGCAGGGAAGAGTTCACGCTGTATAGAGAGAGCGGCTTCCGCCTCTTGCTGAGCCCTTGCTTCACTGGTCAAATTAGAAACTAATGCCAGGGCCGCTACGCAAAACATAGTTACAAGAGTCAGGATGATTACAGGCATGGCTCCGCGGTCAATGAGAGGCGGTCTTTTGTCAGCGTTATTTTCCATTTTTGCCACCTCCGATAGTAACAGGTCTGGTCCAATTGTTGATATGCGGTGTCAGAATATTCATGATCAGGATAGAGTATGAAACACCTTCCGGCATGCCACTGTACATACGCATGAGGAAAGTAAGCAGAGCGCAGCCCAGTCCAAATATTATTTTTCCTTTTCGTGTGATAGGTGAAGTTACATAATCTGTAGCCATGAAAAAAGCACCCAGCACGAGCCCTCCTGACAACAGATGCATGATGGGATCACCTCCGGCTAACCAGCATAAAAGTACGGTAGGAACAATCATTGTTAAGGGAATCCAAAGATCTATTACACCACGTAAGAGAAGCCAGAGAACACCGATTAAAAGGGCGAGTGTCGATACTTCACCAATGGTGCCGGCATGTCTACCCAGGAACAGGGTCAGATTATCGGGAATTGTGCCTTCGACTATATTGCGCGCTACAGCCAGAGGGGTGGCTTGAGATACAAGATCACTATCCGCCGCCGCGACTAACTGCGTTGATTGACTGGCGACATCAATACCTGCTCTGGCCAGTCTTGCCAGGACTACCGAGTTAGATACTTGAGTGCCGAAGGAAACTCCCAGGAAAATACGACCGGTCAGAGCGGGGTTAGCGAAATTATCTCCCAGACCGCCAAAGAGCATTTTAGCGGCTCCGATGGCAATAACAGCGCCAAGACCTACCATCCACAAAGGTAATGAGGCAGGCAGACAATAGGCTAATAGAAGACCGGTGACAACCGCGGACAAATCCTTGATCGTTTGCTTTCTTTTCATCGCGATATTGCAAAGGGCTTCAGTAATCACGGAGACTGATACACTGACAGCTACTACTGCCAGACTTCTAGGTCCGAAAATAAAGAACGCGGCGACCAGGGCAGGTAGCAAAGCGATGATTACGTCCAGCATGATCCCACTTGTGGTGCGCGGATCACGTATATGAGGTGAAGCAGAAACACGTAACATATCAGTCCACCTTTCCTTTCTTCTGTGCGTTACGAAGAAGATTTTTGCCAATAATAATATTTTGCACGAGATATCTTTTGGCCGGGCAGACATAGGAGCAACAACCACATTCTATACAGTTTAATACGCTGTTAGAATTTAAGGCGTCAATATCTAGATTGCGGGCTGCGGTATCCAGATAGTTGGGCATCAGTTGCATAGGGCAGGCGCGCATGCATTCACCACAAAATATACAGGCGGACTCTTCCGGCAGTTGGGCTTCTTCCTCGGTAAAAGCCAGGATAGTGTTATTGTGCTTGAGGACAGGACGGTTGACCTCATCTATCGCTTTCCCCATCATTGGTCCGCCCATAATGATTTTCCCGGGCGGAGATACAGTACCGCCACCGGCTTCAATAACATCATCAATATGGGCCCCGATTGGAACATCATAATTGCCGGCCTGTTTCATAGCGCTGCCTTCAAGAGTAATGATCCGTCTGACCAGAGGCATACCTGTAGCTATATAAGTAGCTATAAAGCGTATGGTCTGAACATTTTGTACAACAACTCCAACGTCCAGAGGCAATCCGCCTACGGGGACGACTCGTCCCGTTAATTTCATGATCTGAACCTTTTCAGCTCCATGAGGATACATGGTAGGTAGAGTCATAATCTTAATTGGCGCTTCGGACTCATTGCTCTTTACCTGCTCATTAATCTGTTGGCGCAAGGCTGTGACTGCTTCGGGTTTGTTATCCTCAATGCAGATAATAACTTCCTCAACGCCAAGCCAGTGGGCCGCGATTCTACAGCCCTTGATGACCTCGTCAGGATACTCAACCATAACACGATGATCCGATGTAATATATGGCTCGCACTCGGCACCGTTGACGAGCAACAGATCAACTTTCTTTTCAGGAGGTGGATTCATCTTGACAAAGGTTGGGAAGGCGGCTCCGCCCTGACCAACTAGTCCGGATGAACGTAGCGCGGCGACAAAATCATCTTTATTATTGATTTCAGGCGGGGTTACTTCAGGAGAGATAGTGTAATTATGGTCATTCTTGATTGTGACATAATGAGCTGTATCTCCGTCACTAAGGATTTCCATTCTTACCTTTTGCACTGTGCCGGAGCAGCTCGAATGTACAGGTACACTCCAGCCGCCAAGTGGTTCACCTATTTGTTGTCCTACCAGGACAGTGTCTCCTTTGGCCACGAGGGGACTGCACCCCGGACCTAATTGCATATCTAATGGAATAGTGATTGTGTCGAAACTGTCTAATCTTCTAATTGGCAGATCACGAGTGAATTTGTTCTCTTTAGGATGGACACCTCGCTTTGCCCTGCGAATAAACAACATCCTGTTCTCCTCAATTTGCTTGTTTATATATTACAAATACCAGCTTAAATATACAATATAGCACTAGACGATGGTTTGCTCAAGAATGATCTCAGTTTTAGGATATTTTAGTCAAGAAAATGGTTTTGAGATCTCAATTACAGCGAAAAAGAGTTAAGGCGTAAATAGCAGTGGCGTTGGGGCAACATCTAAACTACCCTCAAAGCCTTCGTCAAAATTTAGGCGTAAAATACAGGCTCCGGGATGATGATTACGCCTTCTTTCATGATCTGACGATTATCCACATAAATGTTGGGCGCCATCGCGACTAAATCGTAATGCCCATTGGCCTCAAGTTTGCCGCCCAGAGCCAGGTTACGTCCGAACCCGATATGAAATGTTCCATAGGCTGATTCATCCTCTATATAACAATGTCCGCGGCATTGGGAAATAGAGTTGAGGCCAATGCCGAACTCCGAAGCCATAAATAAACCTGGATCTTGATAGGACTTGATAAATTCACGTAATTTTTTGCCACAGGAATTATCTTCTATCGCGACTATCCGTCCTTTTTCCAGGACAATGCGAATATTTTGTTGACATTGGCCCAGATAGCCCATGGAGCCATCAAGTATCAATACGCCATCAGTAGCGTCTTCAATGACCGGCACGTAAACTTCAAAGCTGGCCGAAGAAAAACCCTTACCGTCCTTAACTACCCCGTTAAAAAAGCCGGGATTTCTTCCTCTCTTGCTGAAAGTTAATTCTGTGCCCGCTGCTGTATCTACCCGTATTGTGGCAGAGTTCTGAATATATTTCATGATAATCTTAGACATCAAACGACTTTTCTTAGTGTCCATCATCAGGAAATCATATTCCAATAGAGATACTCCGTCGGTAGTAGAAAGAGGCAGGGAAAGAAATTTCTTTCCCTGCCCAATAGCTCTTTTAGCTGCCAGCGTAGTGACCAAAGAATACTCGGTAGCAGCGATGATTGCGCTGTAGTCGTCAAAGACTTCTTCGTTCTCATCGAAATAAATGCCGATATCCTTGCCCACTTCCTCAACGATCAGCAAATTGACCCGCAAGGCTCTTTTCTGAGCGCAACGGCTTAGCGCTCGCGCTTCTCTCATATAATTATTGCTGGTCACGATCAGTAGGCTTTCCCAAGGTTTCAGGCGTACCCAGTGACGAACAACAATATTTGCGCCGCGTATCAGTTTGCTGTTATCCATACTGTTATTTCCGAATAATCATGTAGATAATCTGGAATACGAGTAAGATTATCGCCGGTATAACTTGATTCTTGATTACACCCCAGCGATCCTTCATATCTAACATGGCGACCGGAACGATGTTGAAGTTCGCTGCCATCGGAGTACAAAGCGTTCCGCAGTAACCTGCTGTGAGAGCGATCATACCGATTACCACAGGATCAGCCCCATAGGACAGTACAAATGGATGACCAATACCAACTGTCATGACTGTAATCGCGGCAAAAGCGTTACCCATAATCATTGTGAAGAGAGCCATGCCTACAGCGAAAACTATTATTCCCAGATTGACATTACCTGCCGGGATGACTTTACCGACTAGTTGTGAGACGACTTCACCGACACCGGCTTTGGTGAAGATGGCTCCCAGACTTGCTAACAACATGGGTAACATACTTAGAGGCCCCACGACAGATAATAGTCGCGCTGAATCATTCAAGAAGACTTTGGGAGTATTCTTGCGCGAATAGATCATCAAGAGGACGATCGACACAATAATACCAAAGCCGATACCGACCAAAGCCCCCAGATCAGTAGCCAGCGCGAAAATAATAGCGCTGATACCGATTGATAAAGCCGGAATAAAGATTTTCATTCCGATCTTATCAAAATTAGCCTTCTCTTCTTCCGGTTCCGGAGCGTCAGTTTTGCCAATTTTGACTTGTTTAAGAATAGCGGGGATGGTCATAATGATTATGATGATACCGTTGCCAATTGGTGGGATCCAGCGGCCTAAGGCCAGAACAATACCTAGAGCGGTCCAGAACACAAAAGTTCCAATCCTAGCTTCGTTAGTCTCATCCAGCAGATTCTTGATCCCATTATATATGACAATCAGGCCCATGATAATGAAGATGACTTCTAAGATTTTGCTTCCTATTGTCACTTCGGGGTCAGAAAAGAACGCGAGTACAAACATAGGAGTTTTTGCCAATAACATGATTATTCCTCCTTAGTTACTTTCTTAGAGTAGTACTTCTTGACCAAGCTTTTGTCTTTTATCAAGTAGTAGACACAGCCCAGCAGGATCGCGAAAACCGCGACCGGGATTTCGACAATAGCCAGATCAATAAGATCTACATCGTAGCCTAAAGGAGCTAGTGTTGATTGGACTAGTAAGGCTCCTCCTCCGCCTACGAACAATACCTGGCAGTAGAACCAGGAAATATTCTCCATACCTGAGGCCATTCCTTTTACGGTTTCAACATGGTCCTCATTAGGCTCGTTACCCGAAGCCTCAATAGCTCCTATGGCCATCGGCATAATAATGGGACGGACGAAGCCGGCAACACCACCGAAACTGACATTAAACGCAGCGAAGACACCGCGCATAATGCCGTAGGCACCAATTACCGCTCCCGCTGACGCTCTCTTTACTTTCTTGATTAGGTTGGTGGCTGCCTCTTTCAAACCGTTACGTTCGAGAGTACCTGTGACTAACATAATCAAGATGAAGATAGCCATCGCGCGATTAGCGACAAAACTGGTTCCTAATGTCTCTAACAAGCCATCTATACCCAGTCCTCCAACTACCGTGGTAACAATGGCCGCTACAATGATAATCAGGATTGAGTCGAGTTTAAGGGCAAAACCTATAATTACCACTAAAACTCCTAATAATTTAATTAGCTCCATATCTTGTCTCCTATTTTGAAGTTATTATTGCGAATCTATAGATCCGCGGGCGGATAAAATAGGCAGATTAGACCAGCATAGGTCTCTGCCGAATATAACGAACAGATTGAATGTCTTCAGAAACCTCCTTATCTATTTCATATATATGCTTGGATTCGAGCATCATGTCGATGGTGGCCAAATTATGCGTGACATGAGCTCGGGCACACAAGTTTAGATATTCGTCCTGCGCTGTTTCGTCCGCGACCTCGCTGGTGTAGGCAACTGATACAATCCAGGGGAAGCGAATTGACGGATAACGGTGAGTCGGATCGTGTTCAAAGGGAATCCAGTAATTGATCATATTGCGATAGTAATTGGCCGCGAACATCTTGGGCATAAATTGAGTGGCGTATTTTTCAAAACGGTTAATCCACTCCAGATTGAGATCAGTTATTTCTTCGCTTGCGGCTATTTTGTCAGCGATTACCTTCTCCATTTTCTTATTAACCTTGAAATTAGAAGCGTACTTATGATCGGTTATATGCCAGAAGTAACCGTATAGCAGTGACCGAGGTAGCCAGAAGCCTTTGAAAGCTGGATAAACATAGCCGGAAAATTGTTGTACCCATTCATGTGTCGGCACTCCATGATTATCTACCATAATATCCGGCAGAGTTAGATACCAAAGTTTTCTTAACCCTCTTGCTTCGGTATGTATGGTTTCGATATTGAAGTGATCATAATAGAATTCCTTGCCGATGGCATTAAAGCGAGCGACATGGAAAGACCAGTAGGGATTTGTTTTCTGGAGATTATAATGAATCTCTGTTCCGTCGGGGTTTTCCATTGGTACCAAGACCAGATTTAATCTCTCTGCCAGGTCTTGATACTTAGGATCCGTAAGTAATTGCTTGATGAGGATAAAAGCCGCGTTAGTGCTGGATACTTCGTTGGCATGATGTCGGGCGTTTATATACAGAGAAGGGAAATGCGTTAAACGCTTTGCTCTTGAAGTATAGCCCTTTCTTTCTCCTACCAGTTCAATAGCATGGAGCGTTCTGCCCAGATAAGAATCCGCGATAGGATAGACTTCTAAGCCGGGTACAGACTTTAGTTCTTCGATAATACGCGAATATTTTTCATATCCTATCAGTTCTGATTCACACAGATCTATATGACGGATATCCTTGGTTTCTTTTTCCTTGGTGGGGGCAATAGGGAACCGAATCGCGTTATTAGCGTCTTCGTTAAAAATTAGTTCCCTAACTCCCGGCAACATATCGCTTAGTTCTAACAAATCGCTGTCCACCAGAGAGCTTAAGCTCTTCACGATCCGGGGCTCAATGCCCTCTACCTCCAACTTAACACTCCAGCCGTCTTCCTGATAAGAAATAGAGCGCATTAGCACTGATGCTTTGTCGCGCGCTATGACTGTAAAGACTTTGTCCGCCGCTTGGACTGAGGGACCGATAGCGAGCTGGTCGTAGAGCTTAACTTTCATTACCGGCTTACCGTAGTGTTTTTTGATCCTTGGTAAGATTAGGCCAGGCGCGTCCAGGACACCAACGCCTAAGTTAATACCGAGGTGCTTGAAAAAGTCCGTGCCGGCAAAATATATATCTTCATGTAAAGAGTCCAATGAGGACATGAGATC
>DUNL01000185.1 GCA_012839385.1 Clostridiaceae bacterium | reverse complement strand
ATGAACTTCCATTGGACTCCACCCTCCCTATGCAATCTAGTAAGATTGGACAAGACCCGGCACCTTACCGAGCCGGGCCCCTGTCACCTCTCTTGATTTAGTCTACCAGCTCTCGTAGCCGATCTTGGAGCGTTGTCTCTTTCTCCTTAAGAGTCACTAACTTTTGTCTCTCTTTTTCTACGATCTCACCCGGAGCCTTATTGACAAAACCTTGGTTAGCCAGTTTCCCCTGGGCCCTTTTGATCTCCTGCTCAGTCATTTCTATCTCTTTCTTAAGCCGAGCGATCTCTTGGTCAAGGTCAACTAGACCCGCCAGTGGCAGATACATTTCCACGCCACCGGCTACGGCTGTTACTGCCTTTTCTGGCTTGACGGCTTCCACAGTCTGCAAGTCTAGATCGCCAACCCGGGCCAAGACCTTTAGATATCCTTCGACATCCTTTAAAAGAGCCATTCTCTCCTCGTCAGCATGGATAATCACGGGTATCTCTTTACCGGGAGCCACCTTCTTCTCGCTCCTGATATTGCGAATCGCCCTGGTCATATCCATCACTGCCGTCATTTCGGCCTCCACCTGGGGATCGATATAGGCAGCTTCAACCCTAGGCCAGCTAGAGAGCATAATCGTCTCACCTGCATGGGGCAAGTGCTGCCAGACCTCCTCGGTGATAAACGGCATAAAGGGATGTAACAGCCGCAAGGTCCCTTCCAGTACCAGCCAAAGCACATACTGAGAAGCTAGTTTAGCCGCCTCTCCTCCACGCCCATATAGATGGGGCTTAATCATCTCTACATACCAGTCACAGAACTCTGTCCAGATAAAATCATATAGAACCCTGGCCGCCTCACCCAAATCATAGCGATCTAGCCAACGGGTAGTCTCCTCAATGACACCCTGATACCGACTGAGAATCCACTTGTCTGGTAGACTAAGCTCAAGCTCATCAAGGTCAACCCCATCTGGCTGAAAGTCACTTAGGTTCATCAAAGCAAACCTGGAGACATTCCAGATCTTATTGGCAAAATTACGATAGGCCTCTACCTTCTCAGGTCGATAGCGGGTATCATTACCGGGAGATGTACCAATCACCAGGCTAAACCGCAGAGCATCGGCACCAAATTCCTCAATTACTTCGATGGGGTCTACTCCATTACCCAAGGACTTACTCATCTTTCGTCCCAAAGGATCTCGAATTAAGCCATGGATGAGAATATCATGGAAGGGAACTTCACCCATGAATTCAAGACCCATGCACATCATTCTAGCCACCCAAAAGTAGATGATATCAAACCCAGTGACCAGAACCGATGTTGGATAGAAATGCTCCAAATCTGCCGTCTTATCCGGCCATCAGATGTGTTGGATACCTGGTTTAGCTCTGCTCTCTGGCCTTTTTCTACACTAGGATGGCCGGATAAGACGGCAGATTTGGAGCATTTCTATCCAACATCGGTTCTGGTCACTGGTTCACCCATGAATTCAAGACCCATGCACATCATTCTAGCCACCCAAAAGTAGATGATATCAAACCCAGTGACCAGAACCGAT
>DUNL01000271.1 GCA_012839385.1 Clostridiaceae bacterium | reverse complement strand
CGGCTGGCGCTAGTGCGGTTATGTCAACAGCAAGTGTTGCGGCCCGTTTTTACCGTATAATTCAATCATCGACACAAAGACAATAAACCGTTGTTTCTTTGTATCGTTTCCGAACCGGTCTTCTGGCTCATGAGTAATACGATTCTATCCTCGCCTTCCCGATGTAATCAGTGGCCGACTCTCGTATGAGGATACATCTCACTTACAGCGGCGGTACCGCACAGGGTTTGCACCTGTTTCCCGAACATCCGGAAACTTTTATCTAGACTTATGATATTAGACTTCGCCGACTTCGTCAATGTACAAATTGAACAAGTATTAATTACGGTTTTTGACGAAGGCTGTCATGGTTATTTCTGTTGGTCTCGGTCAATTACCGTAGCCTTTAGTCCCGGTTAATTTTATCCAAGTGATTTATAGAAAGTAAGCTGAGTTTTATTTCGGAGGTAAAGTGTAATGGGTTATACTAAAACTAAGCTAACTATTAGTACATTTCCATAGGTAACTTTTTAACTAGTTATTTAGTTGCCTATCATATTCTTAATAGCAGTTGAAGTCTCAATATCAAAGGAGTGAGCGCAATGTCTTTGTTATCAGCCTATATTATGCCTCATCCCCCACTAGCTGTACCCGCAGTGGGGCGCGGTTCCGAACGGGGAATACCGGCGACAATGGCCGCCTACTATAAAGTGGGCTCGGAGATCGCGCGGCAAGATCCTGACACTATAATAATTGTTTCGCCACATGCTCCGACCTATGCCGACTGCTTTCAAATCATCAGTGGTGAAAGCGAGCAGATGTCACTGGCGTCATTTGGAGCCGAAAAACCAATTCTGACAATGGAATATGATCGTCCGCTATCCACATTGATTGCGAGACATGCCCAGGATAATAATATACCTGTCCGCTTGTGGACAAGGGACAAGGGGCCCGCTATCAGAGTCGATCACGGTAGCTTTGTTCCACTATATTTTGTAGCTGTTGGCCAGCAATCAGAGACAGACGATACCGAAGCTTTGAAACTTAAGGCCAAAATTGTCCGCTTGTCTTTTTCCGGTTTGTCACCGCAAGCACATAGAGAATATGGTATGGCTATTAGGTCAGCAATTGAGGCTTCCGGTCAAGATGTAATCTTTATTGCCAGTGGTGATCTCTCACATAGACTTAAAAAGGACGGTCCCTACGGACTGGCCCCACGTGGTGAACTTTTCGATCGGGACCTTACCTCTGCCATTGGTAGAGGAGATTTTGGGAGATTACTAACTTATTCCGCTGATTTACTAGAGGAAGTCTCTGAATGCGGGTTAAGTTCTTTCAATATCCTGGGCGGCGTGTTGGCGGCGACAAATTTTGAAGCGGAGCTCTTAAGTTACGATGGAACCTTTGGTGTTGGTTATGCGATAGCCGCTTTCCGTAATATTGTCAAAGATCGTCCTGACCTGGAAAAAGGAGGTCGAGCTGCCAGTGGTTCCGGCATGAGACCGGATACCAGATTGTCTGACAAGGAAACACCGGTTATTCCCTGGCTTACAGAGGGTGATCCTTATGTAGGATTGGCCAGGCACACAATTGAGACTTATATTAAAACCGGCGTGAAACCACATCTTTCTAAGGCAGAGTGGGATGCTTTGCCATCAGAGATGACAGAGAGTAGGGCAGGTGCTTTTGTCACTCTCCATAAACAAGGTCAGCTCAGGGGCTGTATAGGTACGATCAATCCCGGTTATAGTTCATTGGCTGAAGAGATTATAAGTAACGCGATAGCGGCAAGTACCAGGGATCCACGCTTTGCTTCAGTTAAGTCAGAAGAACTGCCTGCTTTAGAGTACAGCGTTGATGTCTTGCGACCGCCGGAGAAAATTGACAGTATTGATGAGCTTGATATCAAGCGCTATGGCGTTATAGTCAATAGCGGAATGCGGCGCGGTCTACTCCTCCCTAATATTGATGGCATTGACTCCGTTGAGCAACAGGTAGATATTGCCAGACAAAAGGCCGGCATTGGCAGAAGTGAACCCATATCTTTAGAGCGCTTTGAGGTGATACGTCATAAATGATATTCTCTAACATAACTTGCGCACTTTGTCATCACAGTTGCCGCTTAGCGCCAGGCGAGATAGGAATCTGTCAGGCGCGCAGCAATGTAGACGGTAAGATAGTAAATAGATTTGCGGGCAGGCTCTCCAGCCTGGCACTGGATCCGATCGAAAAGAAGCCGTTATCACGTTTCTATCCGGGCAAACTTATTCTCTCCGCGGGAGGTTTCGGCTGTAATATGGCCTGTCCTTTTTGCCAGAACTGTCGGATTTCACAGATCGGAAGCACGAGCACTGTAAGCAGTCCCTATCATTATACGGCTCAAGAGTTGGTAACGATTGCCGACAAACAGCGTTCCGTAGGCAATATAGGTATCGCTTTTACCTACAATGAACCTTTGGTTAACTTTGAATATATTTTGGAGACATTCACTTTGGCGCGAGCTAAAGAACTGGAAACTATACTTATAACCAATGGCAGTTTTCGACCCGGCATTATCAGACAAATCGCCCCGGTTACTACCGCCTGGAACATTGATCTCAAATGTTTCAGTAAGGAGAAGTATCATGAATTGGGCGGCTCCTTAGAACTGGTGAAATCGACCATTGAAATCGCGGCCGCTACAGCGCATCTGGAGATCACAACATTAGTTGTTCCCGGTCTTTCTGATGATGAAGCTGAAATGGAGACAATGTCCGCCTGGCTGGCGGACATAGATAGAAATATTCCCTATCATCTATCACGCTATTTCCCCAGATATTTGATGAGTACCCCGGCGGCGACACCAGTAGAGAAGTTATATAAGCTCAAAAAAATAGCCAAACAATATTTGACGACTGTTTTACTGGGCAATGTATAGCAAATATGCTTTAGCTTGTTATTTATCTTTTTGATGCTATTAGAAAGATCTGGATTATATACTTGAAGCTGATATAAAATCAACATAAACAGGAACAATATGAAACTAACAGAATAGTGGAGAAAAGAAGATGGAATTACTGATTGTAACAGGTCTGAGTGGAGCCGGTAAGTCACTTACTCTAGATGTCCTGGAGGATATGAACTATTATTGTATCGATAATCTGCCACCTCAGATTATGCTGAATTTTACTGATTTTATGAGTAAGCATGACGCTATGCAAAGGAAAATCGCCTTTGGTATTGATTCCCGAAGCCAAAATATGTTTTCCGACTTTGAGCAAGTTCTTTCTGATTTAGATGATCGGGATATTGACTACGATATATTGTATCTGGAATGTAGCGTGGATGAATTAAGAAAACGCTATAAAGAAACAAGACGGATACATCCCCTGATGACTACTGAAAATCTAACCTTTGAGGCCGCGATACGCCTTGAAGAGGAGTATCTGGTGCCTATAAGGGCACGAGCCTCCTATATTATCGACACCACCTATTTGAAACCGTCGCAATTGCGCAGTACTTTACTCAAAGTTCTGTCATTAGATAGTCGTGAATCAATGGTGATTAATATCTACTCCTTTGGTTTTAAGCATGGTACAGTCAGTGACGCCGATCTTCTTTTTGATATGCGCTGTCTGCCTAATCCTCATTATATCGATGAATTGCGTCCTTTGACCGGAGAGGACTACGAAGTTAGCGAATATGTGATGAGCTTTCCTGAAGCTATCGGCATGCTGGAACATATTCTTAATTTACTTGAATTCGCGATACCGCTTTATATTGCCGAAGGCAAAGCTCAACTTGTTATCGGTATAGGCTGCACGGGAGGTAGACATCGCTCGGTAACCTTCGCTAATTACATAGCCTCAGAGTTAATGAATAAGGGTTACCCGGTAGTGTTGTCTCATCGTGATATTGACAAACAACCGTAAGTCAGGCCTAAGAGACAGAATTATAAAAGCAATTCGCCGAAAGTTTGCCCTTGGAGAATGGGTAGCTCGCGTTCAAAGCAGTCAGTAAAAGTATCAATTAATTGAATTTGATTGGCCTTAAAGAGCAGTACCACTGTCGAGCCACCAAAACAGAAATATCCCTTTTCCTCACCGCGCTCAAATGTAGTCACATCATGGTTTACAATGCGTCCTACCATCATCGCTCCTACTTCCACTTGTATAATATCGCCAATATTTTCATAGAACAGCTGTTGCCATTCACGTGAGTTCTCCTGCCAGACAGAGGTATATTCCAGACCAACAGGACTTACCGTATGGTAGTTACCGGATAGGCGCCGCACGGGCCCGCCTTTGCCTTTGTCTATATAAATATAACGATGATAATCTTGAACCCGGAGACGAAATATCACAGCCAAACCGTTCTCATATTCTGTTGCCAATTTGACATCTCGTAACAAAGAAGATACGGAATAAGAATTTCCTTTAATTACAAAGGTAGAAGTCGCGGACAGATTAACCGCTGACAGCATGCCGTCAGCTGGACTGATAATTGCTGACGGAAGTTGAGAAAAAGGTCTCCTGCCTGGTCGCAAACGACGAATGAAAAAATCGTTAAAGGATTTATAAGAGCAGTCTTCATACTGCGTTAGATCAATTTTATTTTTTGCGACGAAGTGAGGAATATGTCTTCGTGAGAGAGCGCTGTCCATATATAGTCCGGCTAATTTAGACAACCAGCGGCGACAGAAAACCAATCTAAGCGCGAAATTTCCTAACCTTGTCTTATACAGCCAGTTTAACCACTTGTCCCGCGGACTGCTTTCGGTACTAGTATGCTTTTCCTTTGTTGCGCTATTAGCACTATACTTTTCGGCATTATTCATATCTTTTTTCCGGCAATTTTAAATAAGGCTATGATCTTATTATCATGGCGACAGCGACTGTGAATGTGATTGTTCCCATCCCCTTTACTTGATCCTAAAGGCGTAAAGAGTAACCAGGATGATACCAAGAACTACAACTATCGGATAGAATTTTTTGGGTATTTTAGGCACCCTTATGGGGGAGACAAATAATATTGCTGACACTAACATAATTACCGACAGTAAAATCTTGCCCCAGATAGCGGGCAACCATTGCACAATTAACCAAGCAACCGGAAAACTGGCGGCGGCACTGGTAACAGGCAGACCTAAAAATTCAACACTAACAATACCGCTCTCAATCTTGTTGATAGAAGAAACATTAAAATATGCCAACCTAACTATGGCTGCAAGGATATACATTAGAAAAATTGGAATATAGTACCAGCGCCTAAGGCCACTGATATAAAGCAAAGCAGCCGGTACAAAGCCAAAATTAATCACGTCAGCCAATGAGTCCAATTCAACTCCGAACATAATCTCATCCCGAGATCTTTTTTGTCTACGTGCTAATGGTCCGTCAAACATGTCAAAAATGCCCGACAAAATCAAACAAACCATAGCTGCGTCGACAAAGCCTTTAAAAGCAAACCAGACACCGATAAAGTTGCTGGCCACAGCAGCGAAGGTTATTGGTAGGGCAATATTTTTGTAGCCTAGAGGCTTGATATGCTTAATCATAAATTGACTATACATCAAGTCTACAGATTAAGCTATTGTTAATTTACAGACCTTAGTTACTTAACCGTCTTTTCCGCTTTGAGCGCCATTGTATTCAGTGAGTATAATTTATTTAAGGAGTTAAGCCGGAGTAGCCCGAGCAATTTACTAAAAATTGACATATTGCAAAGTCTGGGGCTAGAATGATTAGCGTGTCCTTAAAGGATACAATAGTAAATGATTAGCATCGCGACTTCTTCTAATCTATTATTGACGAAGGCGATGAAACATTAATACAGCGCGCATGGAGAGTTGGTCGAGCGGCTGAAGGCACCGGTCTTGAAAACCGGAGAAGGCATTCGTCTTCCGTGGGTTCAAATCCCACACTCTCCACCAGATCAGGTATCAGATTTTGATCAAAAGTCTGATACCTTTTTACTTGTCCATAGAGCGCAAGAATTGGTCGTCTGTCATACAAAGTGGTTTTTTAAGTTGGAGAGAAAGAAAGTCCTTGTCACCGGTTACAATAATGTCCACGCCTGCAGACATAGCCGCGTTGAGGATTGGTTGATCCTTAGGATCTCGAATCCTTTCGATAGTTTTTTGCTTGGTAGGGATTCGTTCAAAACATAACTCATGCAGAAATTCTTCGATAGCAGGTAAAAGCTCGGGATTTTTCCTGCCAATGACTTCACGAAATTCGAATAGGTTCTGATCACATAGGACCAATTGATGTTCAGAAATGGTGTACGTTAACGCCTTAGCAGGTTTGGAGTGTGGAAAAAGAAGAGCGGAAATCAATATGTTTGTATCAATCAAGATTCTCATTTCTTATACCGCACTTCATCTACCAGCTTTTGGACATCCTCTTCGCCATAGACAGCCATCTCCTCCGCAACACCAACGAAGGCATCCTGTGCTTTGTAAACAGCTTGAAGTGATGCGTTCCGGATAGTCATTTCACCACGTTCATTCGTCAAAAATAGCACTTTGTCACCAGGTTTGAGTCCTAGCTCTCGACGCACCTCTTTGGGAATTGTAACCTGGCCGTTGCTTGAGACTTTTGCTAAATTCATGATAATTCCCCTTTCTTTAGAAATCAAGTAATTAAAGAAATCTTTCTTTTCTTTAGTATATCGTGAATGCAGATTTGAGTAAAGCAAATCAGAGCTGCTTCGGTTATCATTGATTTGTATTGTGAAGAAAAATAAAATGGGAGAATGAAATTTATGAGATCACATGATCAAATTTGAATTAGCTTAAAATTATTTTATTAAGGCTCATGGGAAGAATGCGGCTACCAACTACTAAAATTGAAAGCAGAGCAATAAATGTTTTAGGAGCACTCGCTGACAGGCATTTTTCGATCTGTTATTGCTAGTTGCTTAGATCGAGCATAAGAAAAAGGCAACGAGAAATCAATTACAATACAATTTACACGGTTGGGAAAAGATCCTGACGAATTTTACGAAGTTGTTAAGCAGTTTTGCCTTGAAGCGTTTAGACAAGGATCTACTGGAACACCTTTAGTGCAAGATCGGATTAAGATTCAAGATTTTAACAAGTTGAAATGCGTAAGTATGAACTTCATCTTCGATAGCTGGTGAAGTCTTTTACGATAAGTACCCACTAGAAAAAGATTCCCAAGGTAGTGTACTTATTCAGCCTAGTAGAAATCTTCAATTACGCTTAACAGAGAAACACTTGTTTTTCAAACCAGTTTAAACGATTAGGTCTATCTATAGAATGCAAGATAGACAAATGCTTTTCTAAACTTGAAGAACATGAGTACGCTCAACTTAGAGAATTGGTAAAAATAAAAAGATGCGAGACAGAAGTAACTCTTGAGAATGGCACATATACTCATCATTGGCCGATATATAAACTATATAAAGAACTTGTTTAATGCCATGAAAATAAATATGCTCAACTTATGTAAAGTGTAGACTAAGTTTGCTTTGTATCAGCAGCCGGATTTTCCATCAAAATGGGTTTTCATTTATTTAAAATTTCAAGCAGTGACGTGAACTTACTAAATAATAATTGATCTAAGTTCTTATGGAATCATTCGTCGAAAATATCGATCCATGGTTGGTATTGTTGGTATTTCTGTCTTCTAAGCAAATCGTAAGGGCTTATAATAAAAGTAACATGCTAAGGAGTCAGCAAATGGACAAGGACATAGAACCCATCATTTACCAGAGCGATGATGTGGTATCAAAATTAATGTCAGGCTAGAAAATGGAACTGCTTGGCTTAATCAGAAGCAGCTTGTAGAGCTGTATCAATCAAGCAAAGTAAACATTTGTAAACACATTAAACATATTTTTGAGGAAGGAGAACTGCAGGAAAGTTCAGATGTTCGTTTTTTCCGAACAACTGCAGACGACGGTAAAAGATTACAATCTAGATATGATTATATCACTTGGTTGCAGAGTCAAATCCTCTATTGCGACCAAGTTCCGAATCTAGGCAACAGAAAGTCTAAAGGAATACCTGATTAAAGGCTTTACCATGGACGATGAGCGTCTAAAGGGTAGTGGCGGTGGCAGTTATTGGAAAGAACTGCTGGATCGTATCAGGGATATCCGTTCATCTGAAAAAGTGATGTATCGACAGGTTTTAGATTTGTATGCGACCAGCGTTGATTAAGATCTGAAAAGCCGTGAATCAATCCAATTCTTTGTACATGAAAGATTATATTGAACAGCTTGATATGCTCTTGAGTTCAGGGCAACGTCCGTTGTTGGAGGGCGCGGGAAAAATCAGTCATGAGCAAGCAATGAGAAAAGCGAAAGAAGAATACCGTAAGTGTCAGGCTGATACCTTATCTCCGGTTAAAGAAGAGTACCTGAACATAATTAAAGAATTACACAAAGAAGCGAAGACGAATTTTAATTACCCCGTAAATCAATTGCCAGTGACATAGCTCCTTCTGCAACACTTAAATAACGATGATTTGGCGATTTAGCGAAAACACTTACTGTTTACATAGACGAATCACTTCGCAAGCTCCAAGTAAGCCTCCTTGCTTTTCTCTAGGAGTCGCTAATATGTATCGAAGAGATTGAATTGTTGCGTTCAAGCGTACCTACAAAAATAATACGCGGATATAAGCCTAACCTAAAAAATTAAATATATATCCGAGTGTGCATTTCAATATTTTTTTTACCCCGAGATAAGGTATAATGACTAGTATATTCTTGTTATTATCTATATAATTGTTCTAACTGCGCAACGCGATGATGCTTGATTCATTGCTTGTGATAAAAACGATGAAAGGAGGTGTAGAGATGGACTATAAAAAAATTCTTGAACAATATGCTGCTTCCTCCAGTAATATAATGGAAGCATTGCATGCTGTACAGGATGAGTATTCCTATCTGCCGGAAGAAGCTATCATTGAGGCGGCTAAAGTCTTTGGAGTACCTACGGCAGTAGTTTATAGTGTAGCTACTTACTACTCTATGTTTTCAATAAAAGAGCGGGGTAAAAACGTAATTCGTATTTGTGAAAGCGCGCCCTGTCATATTGAAGGTGCGGCTGAATTAGTTGCTGCCCTGGAAGCTGAGCTCGGCATTGAAATGGGTGAGAGTACGCCTGATGGACGCTTTGCTCTGGAATACGCTCAATGCGTGGGTCAGTGCCAGGGTACACCTGTATTTACCATCAACAGGAAACCTTATCTGAACGTTAAACCCGAATCTGTCCCGGGAATTCTTGATGAATACAGATAAGTTTTTCATTAACTGCCTTTATGAATAAGGCATATAGAAAGGAGAAAAATTGATGGCTGCGGAAATGAGAATTGCATTACGCAACTATGAGAAAATAGATCCCCTAAAGGTTGAGGATTATATTTCTCGTAATGGCTACGAAGCACTGAAAAAAGCTTTGGCTATGGACAGAGAAGAATTGATAGAGCAAGTTAAAAAATCTAACCTTAGAGGTAGAGGTGGCGCCGCATTTAATTGTGGACAAAAATGGTTTTTTACCTATAAAGCAGAAGCCGATCAAAAATATGTGGTCTGTAATGCTGATGAGGGAGAGCCGGGTACCTATAAGGATCGATTGATAATGGAGAATGATCCTCACACTCTGATTGAAGGTATGGCCATAGCTGCCTATGCTATAGGTGCTACTAAAGGTATTATCTATTTAAGAGGAGAGTATCCTCATGTCTTGGACGTACTTCGTAAAGCCATTGCCCAGGCAGAAGAAAAGAATCTCTTAGGAGATTTTGATCTTAAAGTTCATATTGGAGCAGGAGCATATGTCTGTGGCGAAGAAACGGCATTAATTGAGTCCTTGGAGGGCAAAAGAGGTGAACCCCGTTACAAACCACCTTATCCTTCCGTATCAGGTTTGTGGGGAAAGCCTACTCTCGTTAATAATGTTGAGACCTTAGCGGTTATTCCTGAGATTGTTTTAAAGGGACCGGAATGGTTTGCCGGTATAGGAGACCCTGCGTTCCCGGGTACCAAGGTAGTTACCTTGACCGGTGATGTCAAAATACGGACCTTCTTTGAAGTTCCTACCGATACCAAATTGAAGGATATTATTTATGAGTATGGCGGTGGTATTGCTGACGGTAAGAAATTCAAAGCAGTTCAAGTCGGCGGCACTTCAGGGGCCCTAATTCCAGAACATCAGTTAGATACAGAAATAGCCTGTGACAAAATGGCCGATATCGGAGCTACTTTAGGCTCCGGCGCCGTATTTGTTATGGATGATACCCGCGATTTAGTTGATGTAAACTCCCAGATTGCCAAGTTCTTTATACATGAGTCTTGTGGCAAATGTACACCCTGTCGCGAGGGCACCATGCGTGTGTGCGATCTTGTTGGTAAGATTAATTCAGGTGAGGGACAAGCCTCTGATCTGGAACTAATTGATAAATTGGCTCGTGTCATGACAACCGCCTCTTTATGTGGATTAGGTCAGACAGCTACGGCCCCTATAGTAAGTACCATTAAGCATTTTCCTGACGAATATTCTGCAAAGCTGAAGTAATAGAGCAAAGGAGTGAAAAGAATGATTAATATTACGATCGACGGCATCAAGACTTCCGTTCCTGAAGGCTCAACCATACTTGAGGCGGCAGCAGATGTCGGCATAGATATTCCTACCCTTTGTTATCACCCGGACCAGACAGTTAAAGCTAACTGTCGCGTTTGTGTCTGTGAAGTTGACGACAACCCGCTATTACAAGCGGCCTGTTCACAGCCGGTTTATGAAGGAATGAATATCAAAACCAGAAGTCCAAAAGTTATTGAAGCCAGAAAGACTATTCTGGAACTTATACTGTCTCATCATCCCCAGGATTGCTTAACTTGTATCCGCAACAAAAGTTGTGAATTGCAGGACTTGGCTGATGAGTATTTAATCCGTGACCTTCCCTTTGAAGTCAAAACCCGCGGATTTGAGAAGGATGAATCGACACCATCACTATTCAGAGATCACGACAAATGTATTCTTTGCCGCCGCTGTATCGATGCCTGTAATATCGTTCAGTCAGTAGGTGCCTTAGAAGTTGAGAATCGTGGTTGTGAATCTATGGTAGTTCCGACACTGGGTGGAAGTCTTAAAGACAGTCCCTGTGTTATGTGTGGACAATGCGTACATGCATGCCCGGTAGGCGCTATCGGTGAAGTCGAAAATATCGATAAATTGCTGGCTGCTATTGCAGATCCCGATAAGGTAGTGGTAACGCAAATGGCACCGGCAGTAAGGGTGGCTCTAGGTGAAGAAATCGGCATGCACACGGGAGAGCTGGACATGGAGGTGCTCGTCGCAGGTTTACGCAAGGTCGGCTTTGACCATGTTCTGCACACAAACTTTACTGCTGACTTGACAATTATGGAGGAAGGTAGCGAACTGTTGCAACGTTTGACAGAAGGCGGAACTCTCCCCATGTTTACCTCTTGTAGTCCGGGTTGGGTAGTTTTCTGTGAAACCTTCTATCCGGATCTGATGGATCATCTCTCAACCTGTAAATCCCCACAACAAATGTTTGGCGCTTTGGTCAAAACATATTGGGCCGAAAAGATGGATATACCGGCAGACAAAATTGTTTCCGTGTCGATAATGCCTTGTATTGCCAAGAAGTTTGAAGCTCAAAGACCGGAGATGAATGCCAGTGGTTATCGAGATGTAGATATTGTTCTCACTACTAGAGAAGTTGGTAAGCTGCTTCGCATGACGGGAATTGACTTTGATCAGTTGGCTCCAGACAAGTTTGATTCCTGGATGGGCTCATACACCGGTGCCGGAGTAATATTCGGTGCGACTGGAGGAGTTATGGAGGCTGCTCTACGTACTGTCTATGAAATCGTGACCAAGAGAGAACTGGAGGATTTGAACTTTGAGTTTGCCCGTGGCTTTGACGGTATTAAACATGCTGAGATTGATCTAGACGGAACAGTTGTTAAGGTAGCAATCGCGCACACTCTAGCCCATGCTAGAACCTTGATGGATCAAGTAAGGGCAGGCGAGTCCCCCTATCATTTTATTGAGGTCATGGCTTGTCCGGGTGGTTGCATTGGTGGTGGCGGTCAGCCCTATACCAAGGCCAATGTCAAGAGACTTGAGCGTATTAAGGCCATCTATGCAGAGGAAGAAAAAATGGCTATCAGGAAATCTCATGACAATCCTGAAGTCAAGAAACTGTATGAAGAATTCTTACAGGAGCCTCTGGGACATAAGTCGCACGAACTTCTACACACACACTATAATGCCAGACCTAAGAAGGCATTATAGTATACAGCTAATTCGCAATAGCTCAAATTAGGTATTATTCGTATTTCAGATTTGTAGTTTCTATGTCGTCCTGATAAAAAGGGCGACATAGAAACTACCGTTTTATACGCGGAATGTCTATTTTATAAAGGAGTAATAATATGGAGAAGCGATTAGGAGTTGTGGGAATAGTTGTTGAGAATCGTGAGATAGCTCCGCAGGTTAATTCCATTCTCAGTGAGTACGCTGATATCATAATCGGACGAATAGGTCTACCACATCAAATGGAAGATATCAGTGTAATTTCCTTGATTACCAGTGGAGCTTCTGACGAAGTTCGTGAATTAACCGGTAAATTAGGAAAACTCAAAGCTGTGCAAGTTACATGCGCAGAAGCTGAGAGTATGTAAATTTGCATTAAAAAAGGCGGATAAAATCCGCCTTATATCTGATCAAGATTTATTACTAAAGGTTTTCCGCTACAAAATCCCAGTTAACAAGATCCCAAAATTTTTCTACATATTGGGCACGAGCATTCCTATAATCAATATAGTAAGCATGTTCCCAGACATCACAAGTTAAGAGGGGTGTCTGTTCTTTTGTCAGGGGAGTTTCCGCGTTGCTGGTGTTAACAATCTCCAGCTTGCCGTCTTTGTTCTTAACCAGCCAGGTCCAGCCGGATCCGAAGTTACCTACCGCATTCTTTGTAAATAGCTCCTTAAACTCCTCAAATGAACCAAATTCTTCATCAATTGCCTCTGCCAGCTTGCCTGTAGGCTTACCACCTGCATTTGGCGCCAGACAGTTCCAATAGAATGTATGGTTGAAGACCTGAGCGGCATTATTAAAGACACCACCGCTAGATTTCTTGATAATATCTTCAAGCTCCATATTTTCAAATTCGGTACCCGCGATCAGCTTGTTTAAAGTGTTTACATAGTTTTGATGATGCTTTCCATAATGATAGCCAATGGTTTCTTTAGAAATAACCGGCTCCAGTGCGTCATCACTAAAGGGCAGTGAACTTAGTTTATGTTCCATTTTTGAACCTCCTAATATTAAAATCCTAGCTAATATTTTACTATTCAGTAGATGTCAAGACAATCAAATATCTGATCCTGTAACATAATATTGTTTTTTGATTCGAATTGATGTTTAGCTAAAACAAATAAGTTACTTATTCTCGCAACCAATTTATTACGATCAAGTCATCTTTCTTTATCTTGACGTCACCACTTGGAATAATGACCCTCCCGTCGCGCTCTATCAAGATAATTCTTTCGTTAGTATGCAACTTTAAGTCCTTAATAAATCGATCCTCAAAACGATCACCTGTAGTAATAGTCCGCTCGCTGAGAGTAAAATTATCCATGCTATCATCAAAGTGCAAAGCGCTGAGGATTAGCCGATCCCCTTCCTCAAAGATAGTCTTGCCTTCCGGTATGAACTGCTTGTCGTCTCGCTCGACAATCACAACCCTTATATCCTTGGGTAGAAAAATATTCTGTAGACTTTGTTTGATCCAGGGATGCCCAGGATAAATCTCAGTTATCACAAAGTGGACATTTCTCTCTTCTTCGTAGTCGGTAAAGGTCTTCA
The DNA here is from genome assembly GCA_012839385.1 of Clostridiaceae bacterium. Lineage (GTDB taxonomy): Bacteria > Bacillota > Clostridia > Saccharofermentanales > DTU023 > UBA1046. Next base: position 1,484 of record DUNL01000271.1, on the reverse strand, counting down.
TTACGTCCCCTTCAGGGTCATACATTTTGGTCTTGATCGCGACCATCGGCATGAAGCCACCCTGAAAAGCAAGAGACAACAACACCACGGTAAAGACAATATGGAAGAGGTCAAAGTGCAATTGAACAGAACTAACTGCGACGATAGCGAAGACAATACTGGCTGCGCCGCGGATACCTGCCCAGGATATAACCAGCTTCTGTGGTAATGAGGTGTCGCGCATAAAAGCCATCAGACCAAAGATACTTACTGGTCTGGAGACGAAAGTCATAAAAATCATAATGAGCAAGGCGACAGGAAAAACCTTTAAAATATTGGCGGGCTGAGACAAAAGACCCAGAACAAAAAAGATCAAAATTTGGGCCAGCATATTAACACCGTCAAAGAAAGATACCAGATCTCTTTTATACTGAAGTTCCTGATTCCCCAACACAATGCCAATAATATAAACACTGAGATAGCCATTGCCTCTAAGCATTTCAGCCACTGCGTAGCCCAGTAAAGCAATTGCTATGGTAAAAACTTCATTGCCTCCACCCTTGAAAAAAATGTTGCGTCGCAGTAAAACCACTACAATATAGGAAATAGCTCCACCGATAGCAGCTCCGACAAAAACTTGCAGGAACAGCATTAACAAAGCCGACTCGACTTTAATGCCTCCCCGCATAAGTGATAAGCAAACAATGGTTAAGATATAAGAGAAAGGGTCATTAGAACCGGATTCCATCTCTAACAGAGAGTCAGTATTATCCCGTAACGAGAGCTTGCGACGCCTAAGAATAGAAAAAACTGAAGCCGCGTCGGTAGAGCCAATGACACTACCTAAGAGCAATGATTCAATCAGCGGGAAGCCCAAGGCGAGGTGTACAAAAATTCCTGTTATCAAAGCAGTGAACAAGACTCCGAAGGAGGCCAGAATAAGAGCTTTAACCGCTACCGGCTTAGCTGCTCTCCAACTAGTACCGAAACCACCATAGAACATAACAAATATAAGAGCGATTAAACATACTTTGTTGGCCAGTTCAAAATCTTCAAAATAACGCATGAGATTGGAGCTTCCGATTACGATACCGAAAACAATAAATATCAGTAACATGGGAATACCGAATTTATCTGAGACCTCACTCAGCAACACACTGATTAATACAATAATGCCGATAAAAGTTAGAACCTCAATTAACAACTCAAGCTTCTACCTTTCTAAACATCTTCAAATTTAAAGCTCTTGCTAGGAACAGACATTTACCAATATATCATAACATACAATTTAACATGGAGTTTTTACAGAGGATAAAGCTAGTTTGAGTCGGCTTTAATACTTTAGTAAGGATATATGAAGGAAAGATAACTTTATTAGGCTCTCATAACAAAAGCCCTGTCACCGCAATGGTTTCAGGGCTTTCTGGTGGAGAAGGAGGGATTCGAACCCTCGCTGGAGTTGCCCCCACTAACGGTTTAGCAAACCGTCCCCTTCGGCCTCTTGG
>DUNL01000064.1 GCA_012839385.1 Clostridiaceae bacterium | reverse complement strand
TTATGCAAATAAAATACCTCCTCGACCCGGCAGTCAAGACGGTTTTAATTGAGCGGAATCTCAGATTAGTAGTTTATATTGCTCGGAAATTTGAAAATACTGGGATAAACATTGAAGATTTAGTTTCCATCGGAACTATAGGTCTGATTAAAGCCATTAACACTTTTGATCTCAATAAAAAAATAAAATTGGCTACATATGCTTCAAAATGTATTGAAAATGAAATACTGATGTATTTAAGGCGAAATAATAAAACACGTGTGGAAGTATCCTTTGATGAACCCCTCAACATCGATTGGGACGGCAATGAACTTTTGCTGTCTGACATATTAGGTACCGACAATGATATGATATATAAGTACATAGAGGATGAAGTTGACAGGGAACTACTTGATACAGCCATGAAAAGATTATCACAGAGAGAACGATGTATAATTAAACTTCGCTTTGGATTAAACGGTGGTGTTGAAAAAACACAAAAAGAAGTGGCGGATCTTTTGGGTATATCGCAGTCTTATATTTCACGGCTGGAAAAGAAAATAATAAAAAGACTTAAAAAAGAAATGGTTCGAATGATGTAATTTGACAGAAAGAATGTATAAAAACCTCTCCCAATGGCAAAACTTTAAATGAAAACTTGGGAAGACAGGGGGAGGTTTCTATGATTGTAAATAAAGTTGAGATATGTGGAGTTAATACTTCTAAACTCCCAGTGCTTTCCAATGTGAAAATGAAAGAACTTTTTTTACAGGTTCAAAAAGGAGATAAAAACGCACGTGAAAAACTCATCAATGGCAATTTAAGACTTGTTTTAAGTGTAATACAAAGGTTTAATAATCGTGGAGAATATGTCGACGATTTATTTCAGGTTGGATGTATAGGTCTCATGAAAGCGATAGACAACTTCGATCTAGGGCAAAATGTAAAGTTTTCGACATACGCCGTCCCAATGATAATCGGTGAAATACGCAGATATTTAAGAGACAACAATCAAATAAGAGTAAGCCGCTCTTTAAGGGATATTGCTTACAAAGCCCTTCAAGTAAGGGATAGCTTGGTTACCAAACATTCCAGAGAACCGTTAATAACTGAAGTAGCCAAGGAAATGAATTTACCCAGTGAGGAGATTGTATTTGCCCTAGATGCCATCCAAGAACCGATTTCACTTTTTGAGCCTATATATCATGATGGTGGTGACCCTATTTTTGTCATGGATCAGATAAGTGATGAAAAAAATCAGGATGACCAATGGCTTCAAGGTATATCCATCAAGGAGGCTATGCAAAGATTGGGTGATAGAGAGAAGAAGATTTTAAATCTTAGATTTTTTGAGGGTAAGACGCAAATGGAAGTAGCTCAGGAAATAGGCATATCCCAAGCACAGGTTTCTCGGCTTGAAAAGGCAGCTCTCAAACATATGAGGAAATATATTTAAATGGAGATGATGAAAATGAGATCCTATTTAAATAGATATATAGTGCTTGCAATAACATTCCTTATTTTGGTTAATTTCTATCTGACACCCAAGAGTATAGTTGCATATAACACTAAAAACCTAACTACTATAAATGTTATGGCAAAAAACGATATAATAAAAAATATCAACACAAACTAAGGCCTTAAAAAAGGCCTTAGTTTTTTCGTTCACATATTTTGCATTTCCGGAATATAATAACTA